>CAZFPU010000001.1:0-21538 GCA_964521145.1 uncultured Methanosarcinales archaeon
CGTATAGACTTTATAGACGAGATTGGAAGAATGGTGAGTTTTAGGGATTAATTTTAGCATATTGATGTGTCAAATATAAAGGCTTGTAAAAACAAAATAGTGCGAAGACCCGGTGGCGATTAGTTTTTTCGTGCAAAACCGTTGAACCGCGGGGGTCATCCCCTTGCTCAGCGAACTTCAACGAAAATACCAATGCACTAAGATATCGATTATAAGAACCCGCGCACATTGGCGCGGGCAAAATATCTCAGCTTTTTGTTAAAATAAAAAAGTAAAACTTATAATTCGATAACAATTTACAAAATTTAGCATTAAGGGGTGTTTAGGGTGGAACAGCGAAAACTTATCGAATTTAGCAATGGGTCATTTGTCATAACACTGCCAAAACCATGGGTGATCAGGCACAAGCTCAAAAAAGGAGATTCGATTTCTGTCGATGAGCAGTTGCACGAGATCATTCTGCACCCGATGCTCAAGCTTGCTGATAAAAAGGAGCTGAGCATCAAGATAGATGTCACCAATAAAAAAATAGAGCACTTGCGAACGCAAATAGTTGCGGCATACCTTCAAAATTATACCAGCATCGAGATAACCGGAAAGAATATTTCTGAGCATGCGAACGCGATAAAGCGAATTGTAAGAAATCTTTCAGGCATGGAGATACTTGAACAGACGCAGACTCGCATTGTAACGACCGATCTTATCGATGTGAGTAGCATATCAGTTGATCAGATGATCCGAAGGATGGATCTTATCACCAAATCTATGATAGAGGAGCTGCATGTGCTCCTTACCAAAAAAGGCGAGAGCCAGATGGTGGTACAAAAAGATATTGACATCAACAGGATGTTTTATTTAGGATGTAGGATAATAAAGAACGCATTGCAGGTCCCTTCACTGCAAAAAAGACTAGGGATGGACCCCTGGGCACTATTGAATGCGTACCAATTGCTGCAGCGAATCGAGGAAATCGCTGATAGGCACAAACGCATCGCGCGGATCTTAGAGGAAGTGAAACTGCCTGAGCAAAGCCTGCACGAGCTTAGGGGTGTGCATGAAGCATTTTCGAAGCGATACTCGGATGTCATGAAGGCATACTACGCAAAAGACAAGCAGGTTGCCTATGAAATAGAACTGACCAACAAGAGGCATATTGATGCATGCAATGAAGTCTTGCAGCACATGACCCAAAAACTTGCGAAGAACGCCTCAAATGCACAAGTAATTGCGGCGCTTAATATCACCGACTACATCAAATCTTGCCTAAGTTATGTCAAATTCATCGCAAGGATCATTTTGATGACTGAAGAAGCGGAAAAAGGGAATAATGTATGAGTTGTATGCAGGGAAATGCAATTTGGCGGCGTTCAAAATTCTCGCTCGCGCTCGGCCCCGTGACAAGGGACTAAGCGCAGCGCATGTCCCTGATAGTGCCAGCTGATATTTCAGCTGAGACAATTCGACCTGATGATGCTAACCTCCATTTCAAACGCCGCTCCAAAGTGCAAATTGAATTAAAAAAAACAACTAACTCAGAACTCAATAACAATATCAATTAATATCCTTCAAACACGATCTTCTTTCCCTCCTTGATAAAAATTGTTGACTTCTTGCCTTTCTTTACTGTTCCAACCTTCATCGAGCCTTTGATCTTTTGCAAAATGTTTTCAGAATCCTGTTTTTTTGCGATAACAAAGAATCCCATGCCCATATTGAATGTAGAGTACATCTGCTCATCGCTAAATTGTGATTCCTGTTGCATGAGCTTGAAAATATCCAAGGGCTCGGGTGCGTTATCGATAATCATCTGGAATTCGCCGGGCAGCCTATTAAGGTTCTTTAGGCCATAGCCTGTATTGTTTACGCCTACTACATCATGGTCTTTTGATATAAGCGCCATATCTCTCACATAGAGCTTTGTTGGTTCGAGCAATAGATTACCGATCTTCTTCCCATTATACGTGTCATCAATTGTATGCTTTCCCTTGTAGAGTTTTCTGAATTCTTCACGGGATTCGAATGTGTCATCTAGAATATGATGCCGCAGATCAGTAAAACCATTACAATGAGCTCCAGAGCTTGGCAGTGCAATTATTGTATCTCCATCGTGAAGCTCTGCGTACAATTTATTTTTCGGGATGAATCCTATCATGCATCCCACCAGATCGAACGCATGGGCTGCCCTGGGGGAATCGAGCAATTCATGGACACTTGCTGTTTCACCTTTGCCCAGATTCAATGAGATCGAATTTCGAAAGATCGAGGATGCGTCGCACTCTTCTAGGCCTTTGACAATGCCCTTCATGATTTCTGCAGTTAGACTCCTTTCCTGTATCTTTTTTTGGGTTGAGAGGCAGTCCATGAAAAGAAAAGGGCTCATCGATCCAAAAGTAGCAAGATCATTGGCAGACATCGCAACGCAGTCTATTCCAATAGTATCATACTTGTCCATAAGCTCAGCGAGCATGACTTTGGTGCCTGCGCTATCGATTGCGCACGCCAGATAATGGTTTGGAAAGACTTCATCGTTTTGATAGATCTCAGCGCTCAAGCCCTTGCTTAGGGGCAGCATATCTTTCTTAAGAGAATCAGGTATAGCTTTTTTTAATGCGTCAACTGCTTTTGACTCTGAGTCTTGGTAGGACATGACCTTAGTTTCCTGTTATAATTTATAAAATATTGTATTTGCAAATGCCTTTACTATAGTTGCAAATTAGGAGTTGCAAATTAGGATATGCCAGCAGAAAATCACAGTTTATTTTGCAGCACTCTGGGGGGTATAAAACATTTTGGTAAGAGATTGATTCCTTAAAGTTGGATGCCTTACTGCCATTGTTGCTACATCAAGCTGCATGCCATATGAGACATCGGTTGCCGCAAAAATTTCAACCCCAGGAAGCCTCTGCGACAATCGAGTTGCTAAATTGTCGTCACCCATCCCTGTAGAGCACGCATGCAACAAGATTTTTCCATTTCTTGAAAGCTTTGAAAAATAGGTATCTAATTTTGGATCGTTCATTCTGAGGGCACCTTCAGAGCCGGAATCTCCGTGTAATCTTGTGTCTCGTTCACTATTCGAAAGCGTAGCCTGGCTCCCATGTCCGGCCGGTATGATGAGAAAATATGAATCCAATCTGTCTTGAAAATCGCGGAAATGTTCTGGATTTGATGCGAATGTCACATGGACGTTATATTTTTCCTTCAATGCTTTTAATGTAGGGACCACGTGTTGATGGCTGAATGCGCAGTTAGAATCGGTCCTGGGTAGCCAATAGATCATGTTTTGTTTTGCACTATCATATTCCTTTGGTATTTCATCAAATCCGGCATTGATTATTGCTGCTTGATTTATGGGGAAGAAGAATGTGTTATAATCAGAGGCATTTCCTGTCTTTTTACCTTGTGCTTTCAGATGTTTTCTAAAACCGCCTACTAACTTTTCACTCAGAAGGCACGCCGCAGGATCCTCAAAGCCCGTTCCTTGGTTATCAAACAAGGAAAGCGCCTCACGAATATCCTTTTCTGGGAACTTAGCCTTTGAAAGATAGCCGATGTTTGAAGCCGAAAAAATAGGCCTTCCATACTTATCCATGAATTTGCTTTCCAGCCAATCTCTGAACTTAGGAGTGACCTTATCTCTTTGGAAAATATATACGCTGTCAGCATCAAGAGGCGTTCTCCACACATATGAATTGGATTTGGCTGTTATGACTGGTGGCATTGCATGAAAACTTGCCACAAAATCTGCTGAGACCTTGTCGTTATACATTTGCTCTATTTCCTTTGGCGGAATGCGTAACTTCATTAGTTTGGCGAAATAGCCTGGTTCAACATTCCTCTTGCAGAGCTGTTCAATGTTTCGAATGTTTAAAGTAGGGAGCAGTGCATCATCATTTTTTCCAAATTCTGCCGCACAATCCTTATTCACTCCCTGATCCCACAAGTAAGCGATATCGTGAGTATCGAAGCGAGCACTCCATCGCCTTCCCAAAGGTATGAGTTCCTTTGCATAGTCAAGCGGAACTCCAGCACTATAGAGAAAAGCGATCTTCTCTGCGCCAACAACTGGCCCAAGGATGTCTTTTGCATACAAGGCTTTCAAATATTCTTTTGGTACATTGGCATTGCAAATTGCCGTATATCCATCTGCTTTCTCTGTCAGTTCAAAGAAATCATTAACGAATAGTGGCGTTAATTCCTTGATACATTCAAGCGAAACGCCATTAGCCATTATCTCTACAACAAATTCTGAAGAGAATAACCTGTCATCCCTTCTTATTTTGGGAACTTCAAGCAGATCTTGATATGTTTTTACATTTGCAACTCTATCTGCTACAGCAGGTAATTGCATGTCCTTAAGCATTTGTTCCAGGTCTGCGGCAGAAGAGCTTTGAATAGTTGCAACTAATGCGGTAGATAGGGCTATCCCTTGCAGTGCATTTCGTACGCTCATCTAAGTTAGAACAAAATTTCCTATTTATAAATCTTTCTATTTGTTATTACTCTAAAATGACGAATTATTGATTAAAATGGAGCAACATCTAAAGAAAAGCATAAGAACACGAGTTCAACACGAATACCATGCAAATCCCAAAATGCCTCACAATAGCAGGTTCAGATTCAGGAGGCGGAGCAGGCATTCAAGCTGATCTGAAGACTTTTGCAGCCTTAGGGGTCCATGGCTCATCGGCAATTGTTGCCATAACTGCCCAAAACACGAAAACCGTGACTGCTGTCCATAACATCCCTTTAGATATCATTGAAAAACAAATCGATGTGATCTTTGACGATATCGGAGCAGATGCGATAAAAATAGGCATGCTCTCAAACGCACCCATTATACTCTTAGTCTCAAAATTGCTCAAAAAATACAATGCCAAGAATATCGTTCTAGATCCGGTAATGGTTTCAGCATCTGGATCAAAATTATTGGAGGATTCTGCTGTGTATTCCTTGAAACTGGAATTGATCCCAATGGCAACTATTGTAACACCCAATGTCATGGAAGCAGAGATTTTATCTGGGATGAAAATAAAGGATAAAAATGACATCGAAACGGCCGCTCGAAAAATATTGGAGCTTGGATGCAGATCAGTTTTGATGAAAGGGGGACATCTGCCAACCAATGACCAGGTTACCGATTATTTATTTTTAAAAAGCGAACAAAATGATAGCGCAAACAATGCCATTGGGACAATTAAACTAATAGAAATTAAACATAAAAAAATAATGAAGGAAGGGCATGGCACCGGATGCACGTTATCCTCTGCAATAGCTGCCAACCTGGCCAAGGGCTTATCATTGGATGATTCTGTCAAAAAAGCAACGGATTATGTACATGGAGCGCTTGAGAATGGGTATAAAGTTGGTTCAAACAATTTCGTCCTAAAGCACGTTTGAACTGGAGTATGTAAAATCCGCTATATCAGCATGTGTCATAGGCTTCTCTGGCATGGCTACGATGAGCTTTGAGACCCGCGCTAGATCCACTGTTATGGCATCAAGATCGCTAGAAACGCTATTGATATGGGCAGTTGTATCCGTGAAGTCTGCTTCTGCATCCAATCGCGTTTGAATATCTTGAGCGAGATCTTCTGCCTTGTTGCAAGCGATTATCCAATCGGCTTCCAAAGAGACCAAAAGCATGGCATTGTCATCTTTTTTTATATCTTCGCCGCTTATCAACCCCTGTCCGATAGCCATGTTGACATAGCCTGGAAGCTTCGTGTCATGCCCATAACCAAGCATCTTTGTAAGGAATCTTTCCTTTTTTGGAAATGGATCATAGAATCGCCTAAGAGCCGCATATTTCAATTCCTCTAATCGAACCGATAATGATCTCCCTTCTTTTGAGGCCTCATGCTTTTCATAGAGAGCCCACATCTTCTCGGGCATAAATGTCTTGAAAGGGCTATAACGCTCCCTAATGTCATCGATTCGTGCTTCTAGCAATTCTTTTGGAGAAAGCTTGTTTTCATAGCGAATTGGAGTGACTAGGTTCATACTATTTGGGAAAACACCCCGGATTATAAACCTTGCCAGCTGCTAACTACTTTAGAATGACTAAGAAATTTGTTGAAAATCTATTTTCTTGCGTCCAGATAATCAACTTTCTGCAGTCTTTTGAAATCAAATTCCTTCTCTTTGAAATCAAAAAGCGAGATTATCATGGGAACCACTAGAGCGATCAGGAATGAATGTAATAAGTTTCCATCGCTAAATGAAGGATTGGGGAAAAACAAGGACCCCGCGATAATGCCACCAATGATTGAAGTGATGGCTATCTTCGAAGAATATGTTTTGGAGAATAATCCATAAAATGTTGGAAAAGCTGCTGCGCAACAGACAAGATCGGCAACAAGGAAGAGATAGAGGACACTGTAGCCTTTGGCTGCTATCAGGATTGCAATAGCGGCTACAACTACTGTAAACCATTGCGCGCTTACCATGATCTTCTTTGGATGCAGGTTTTCTTTGAACTGCTTGACCTCAATTGAAAACATGCTTGCCAAAGCATTAAGGAGCGTGTCGATACTACTCATGACCAGCGCTATTGCCAAAATGACTGCTAAAGTACTTATCCATGCTGGAACTGTCTGCAAAAATGCGAACAATGCAATGGATGGGTTTGGCACATCACTTTTTGCTAATGCAATGAACCCAAAAAATCCAGCTGCCATGATGATAAAAAACACTAAAATACCAGCACCAAAGAAGTTGTCCTTCATCTGCCTTGTTGTTTTTGTTATGTAGACTCGCTGCCAGTATCCTTGATGGAATAGGTTGGCTGCGACGATTGCGATTATGAGTGTAATTCCAAATGATAATGCAGGTATTGATACGGGATTGAGAAGCTCTGGATTGATGTCATTCACTTCCTTATGGATTATTGAGAGATCACCAACGAAGATGATGCTTGCGAATAATGTTATTGCTAATAGCGGAAGGATGATGGTATGCTGGACCCTGTCTGTAAAAATAGTGGCATCGATGCCTCCGATCGCTGCATATATCGCGGTCCCTATCGCTATTATTACTGCTGTAACAATGAGGGGGATGCCATAGATAAGCTGGATCGCAAGTGAGATCCCCGTAAGTTCTGCTGTGAGAAACACGCCCATGTAAAAAACTGAGATCGCAACGATAAGTGCGTTCATTGCCTTGCCATACCTGATCCGTACATATTCAGTCAGTAAATGCCCTTTAGGCATTCGCTTTCTTAAGTGCGAACCAAACCAGATGAATATCCACAGTGCTGCTGCACTTCCTAACGCATATCCAACCAAAGCCATTATCCCAAAAGAGACTGCGGCTTCCGCCGGACTAAAAAGAATCCACGCTCCCAGGCTTGAAACGACGGTTGTTGCAATGGCGGCGTACCACGAGACGTCTCGTTTCATGATAAAGGATTCCAAAGTATATTTTTTGTTTCTTACGTACCATAAAGCCATGACGCAGAAGAATAAGGCTGAAACGATTACTATTAGGAATCCTAGTTGCATTCTTTTATGGGTTTTGTTTGGTTTTTAATGGTTTATGGTTCTGTGGTGTATATGTTGGAGAATTCGTAAATTCCATCTGGGCTCAACTCGAACCTAACAATTTGAATAGAATCAGTATGCAGATAATGGCAAGGAGGATAATCAGGCTGGTCCTAAGGAACCGAGGGAATACCTTGCTCACTTCGCTTGATGTGATAAGTGACCAGATTGCTATTACAAGCATAATCAAGGAGACAATGTACGTGTTCTGGGTATACTTTAGCATCTTCTTGTTTGTTTCTTCATTTTGGCCCGCAATCTCGTCATTTCTCTTTATTAGTCTTTCATTGGCATCATGAAGTCGCTTTTCTTCTAAACTTTTAACCTCGAAGTAAAAGGGCAAAGAATAATCATGTCTAAATGCAAAAAAGCCGTTTTCATATGTTTTATTTTCAAATATTGGGGTGCTTGTTTTTGAGGATAAGATTAGCTTATATATCCCGGGTAAATCTGCATATATCAATCTCCACTCGCCATTGCCCATGTAAGAACCAATATTGGATCGAATGGCCGATCCTCGTTCGAATGTTTGGTTCTCGATTACATCTCCAGATGGATTCACTATTACGACTTCGAATTTTTGATCTCTAAGGCTGTCGGAATTATTAAGGGTTATGTTGTAGCGTATTATTGATCCAACATATATCTCGTTTCCAACAGCAATTATTCCACCTATGGAATCTATTTTTACATTTTCTACTTGGAGCGAGTCAATAGCCAGTACATCTGTTGATAGGACAACCAAAACAGTGATCATCCACAGAAATTTGTTTGTCATTCGAGAAGTTTGTTTTTTGTGCGTATATATTAATTGCGGTAAAAAGAAAAAAGCAAACTTATCAGTAACTGAACAAGAGAAGGCTGCATCGGGTTTGGAGCCATAGTTGCACAAGGAAACATATTTAAATTACGCAATCCGCGAAGAAGAATGGCCAATTGGTTGCAAAAAGGAGTAGTTACAGTTATTTTAATGGGCCTGCTAGCCTGGTTTGTCCAGAATGGATTCAGTGCTAGACCAATTGTTGGCTACCAGCTTGAAAATTGTCCAGATCAGATCGTCCAGTACGAGGATAGTTCGCAATCAGTAGCTTTGGGCATCTACAATTCCGGAGACACCGATGCTTCCTTACTACTTTCATTTTTCGGAGAGGGAATTACCCTCGATACTGAGCAAAAACAGCCATATTGGGTATTTGATGGAGAGAGTGTTTCCATTTCTTTCACCGCGTTAAAAAACTCTGAGTATTATTTTGGAGAAGTGATCGTTTTTACTATAAATGAGTCAGTAGATGAATTCAGCTATTCTTATTCTGTATCGAAGCGCAAAGACAGATCCTTTTCGGGCGCTATAAACCAATTTTTTGGGGAAATACACGGATATTATCCCACTGAGTGCTACTATGTAAAATCTGAAGATTATGTATATGTACTGGTCGGTTAGTAGTGTTGAACTTGCTGACCTGAGAATTGCTTCTCATTTGTTATTTAGAAAAAAAGAATGTACTATCAAGGCATCTAGGCTTCTCAGAGCTCTTTCACCTACAGGCGTGCCGGAGATCCTTCGCGCTATTTCATCGCCTGCTTTACTGTTAAGCCCGATGTAGACCCTCTCTGGCTCGTATTTAGCGGCCATCACACCAGTAAGCTGCCGAAATTCCTCGGACTCGATTGGGTAGACGAATGCGCCATAGGTTCTTCCGTTGTCATTTTTGCGTACGACCACGGAAAGATCGCCTGAGTGTTCTTTCTTTATCTGCCCGCCGTAGAATGCAGTCATGGAGATGGGGGAATGGAATTGTGGTTATAAATGTTTTTCCTAGCAATGCAGGACTGCATAGGTTTTAATGGTGGAGAGGATAGGTTGGAGAATGGGAGTCAATTTATAGGCGCCTATAGAGATAATAAGGTGCTTTTTGGCTCTTTTTTGTATTTTTTGGCGTTTTCAAGGCAAAGATTACCCTTTGTTTCGTTGTGCAATTTTTTTAGCGTTTGACCTTTTAGTTCCCATGCCGTGCTGTCTTTGCTATCTGTATTTAAAATAAAATCAACTATTTGAATTACTTCATTGTGCTTGTCCATAGCAAATAGCAACCTTGCCTTTTGTATCAAGATATTTATGGTGCGATTGTATCTAAGAGATTTATCAAGAATTTTTAGGGCTTGTGGGAAGTTCTTTCGATTCCATTCATAAATTGCTTTTTCTTTAAGCACGTAAGAATCTGAGGGAAAGAGTTCAATTGCAGAATCTATCAATGCTTCTAAATCTTCCACCAATTCCAAATTCCTTTTACATACAGACTTGTTGGCCCATGCTACTGGCATGTTTTTGTTTAGTTTGATCACCTGATCAAAACAGTTTAAAGCAGCACGATTAAACTCTCCGTGCATTTCTTGACTTTTTACAAAATGTGAGTTGTGCTCAAATATTACGCCTTTGTTGTTAAGTGCTTCAGAATTTAGCGGGTTTCCTCCCAGAATCTTTTCATTTAAATCATAGGCCTTTTTGAAATCCAAATCTTGGATGTAAAGTTGCACTAAAGTAATCAGCAAGATATTAGAATCTTGATGTTTCTGTACTTCGGCTTCCAAAAACAGTATAGCCTTTTCAGTTTCTCTCTTTTCCTTAAGTATTGAAGCTTTATTATTGATAGCTATTATAAAATTTGGGTCTAACTGAAGCACCTGGTCAACTAGAACTAATGCTTTATCATACTTGCCGTGTCTTTGTAAATTATGGGCTTTGTTGTTTAAAGCAAATTTATTACTCGAGTCAAGTTGTAATACCTCGTCATAGCATTTATCTGATTCTTCCAAATCATTAAATTTTTCATATATGAATCCTTTAAGAAGTAGACCAGACACATTCTTAGGAGTTATCTCTAAAGACTTACTTACGAAAAATATAGATTCAGATTCTTTATTTAGCATCTGGAATAGAGAAGCAAACTGTAAATAGAGTATTGAGCGAATATTAGCATCTAGCTTTTCAAATTCTGTCACATTATCCTTAATTATTTCTGCTAAACTTTCTTCTGGTTTAGAGGAATCAAACTTTTTGAGGTCTAGGCGCAATTCAATTTCTAAACCAAAAATTTTACCAATGTCTTTAGGGATTTTAAGAATATCTTGGGGTTTGCTAATGTCTAAAATCCTTGAAGGGATTTCCTCATCAGGAAAAAAATCCTTAAATGTGTTTGGATGTCGAAATAAAATGTTTTGAAAATGTATTCCAGTCCAATCCAGTACCTTGCAGTATAGGTTAGGTTGTATTTTTTCAATTTCATCTTGACAAGGTGGTGTTAAATGCATGTTAGACATAATCACGAATTTATCAATTTTATTTAGATTTGCAGCATGTATTTTTGTGGATATTTCTTCAAAAGACACCCCTTTCGAGAGGTTTTTACATTCAAACCTCCATTTTTCAGTTAGCTCTGTAAGTCCATCTGGAGCCTTAATTCTTAGTTCAGCTTCGATATCTCTATGCCCATCAGCACTACCATCTCTCAAATGAGAGTTCACAAAGCCAGGCATTGAAGCTACAAGATAAAGGCACAAGTGTTCAAACTTAGTATCTCCTAGTTTATGAATTATGTTTTTCCATTCTTCAGGTAACTTAATGTTCTTATCCATTCGTACCCACTCCTAGTTTTCGTCTATAAAAACTTTGTCCATTGATTGTGCGAATTTACTTTCCATATTATCTAGGTCAGAACCTTGGCGCAATTTGGGTTTTCTAGATTATTTCCAAAACCCATATAAACCAACATTTCATCCTTTTTCTCAACATATGACAAACATTCTCCTAATAGGCAACGGCGCACGGGAAGACTGCATTGCAGAGACCTTCAAAAAAAATCCCCAAGTCCACTTATTCTCATACATGAAGAATAATAACCCAGGCATAGCAAATAAATCCGACAAAATCCATCTGGGCTCGTACTCTGATCTCAAAGCAATCCAAAATTTTGCCAAGGAAAATCATATCAACTTTGCATTCGTAGGACCAGAAGACCCATTAAACAACGGTGTTGTTGACGCATTGGAAGAAATTGGGATAGAATCCATTGGCCCAAAAAAGTTATTAGCCCAATTAGAGACTTCAAAATCATTCACCAGAGATTTAGTAGCCAAATACAATATCCCTGGAAACCCATTATTTAAGATATTCACCAATGAAAATAAAGATGAAATAAGCCAGTTCATGGACCGTTTGGATGAAGTGGTGGTCAAACCAGATGGACTTACGGGTGGTAAAGGTGTGCAGGTTCAGGGAGATCACTTCCAAACAAAAGAAGAAGCCAAAAAATACTGCATAGAAACGCTAAAGACACATCCTGCGGTCATCGTTGAAGAAAAGTTAGATGGTGTCGAATTTTCTTTGCAGTGCCTAACTGATGGGAAGACAGTCGTAGCAACGCCACCAGCGCAAGATCACAAGAGAGCATACGAAGGTGATAAGGGCCCAAATACCGGGGGCATGGGTTCATACAGCGCTGAAAACCATCTGCTGCCATTTCTCAAAAAAGAGCATGTGGATATTGCAATAGACATAACCAAAAAAGTCGCGCACGCTCTAAAGGAAGAGACTGGTATGTATTATCGTGGTATCATGTATGGCGGCTTCATGATCACAAAATCAGGCGTAAAGCTCATAGAATACAACGCACGATTTGGGGACCCAGAGACCATGAACGTGCTTCCAATCCTAAAAACAGACTTCTCAGTGATTTGCCAGGCAATGATCACCCAGGAACTAGGCAGGATAAAAATCGAATTTGAAAAGAAGGCAACGGTTTGCAAATATGCGGTTCCTCTAGGCTATCCTGATGAGCCAATAAAGAACGAACGGATAGAAGTCCATCATAACACCAAAGCTAAAATATACTATGCAGCAGTCGATCAGAGATCCGATGGATTGTTCATGACTGGCAGCAGAGCTATTGCGGTGGTTGGCATTGGAAGCACAATCGATGAGGCAGAGAAACAATCTGAGGAAGCTATCGTAACAATAAAAGGGAAGGTTTTCCACAGGATGGATATTGGCACTAAAGAATTGATCCAAAAAAGAATTGACTTAGTTCGAAGATTGCTGTAGATTCATGAATTTGAAGTATGTCTGAGGAGCAGCCCATGCCATCGGTGAAACGCCGGTGGTTTTTGACATTTCAAGCAATACTCTTATTAATCCAAAAGCTTATTCTGGGGGTTATGCCAACCCTTGATCTGGAAAGTATTGCTGGCAATGTTGCCATCTCATTTGGCATGCGGCCGAGCACGATTTACTATTCAAACGAGCCAAGAGAGGTCCTTAGAACATATTCTTCAATGCGCAGTTCACTATATATGATGTATACCCGCCTGCAGGATAACTCGTTTTTTGGATCAGCTATGACCATGGCAGACACTTATCCATTCAATGAAGCAAACCCTCTGGGAATCGAAGCTCTTAGAATGTCCTTTAACAATGGCAAGTTCCTCATATCAGAAAGCATAATCAGGGCGCAAAGTGATGGCAGTGCGAAATTTGATGTCGAATTCTTTGATTCAGATACTATGAAACAAGCACTTGGAAATATCCATGAGTACAACCCATCATCACGCTTCCTTACTGAATGCATAGATTCCATGGGCAAAACAAAAAAGCTATGTATCACTAGGTCATACAATGCAGATCCTAAAGAAATGAATGAGGTTGCGTTCTATTTTGCGGGGGTATTTTCAAAAGGCTCTGCAAAGCGCAAGGCGGCATGAAGGAAGCAATTCGAAAGAGGATAGGCGTACTAAAAAAGGAGCTGTCTACTTTGCAATATAGGAAAAAAAGCCTCATCATCAAAGAAAAACTTTTTGCCCTCTCTCAATTTCAGAAAGCAAAAATCGTGCTTTTTTACATATCGTTTAACAAAGAAGTTGATACGCATGATGCGATAGGGCAGCTGCTTATGGTCAAGAACAAAAAAATCCTTGTGCCATTGGTTGACAAAGACAATCCATTACTGCAGGTATCCATTCTTGACAATTTCAATGATCTGAAAAAAGGTTCTTTCAGTATCTTAGAGCCAAAAAAATCAAAGAAGAAAAAATTTGACACAAAAAAAATAGATATGGTCATTGTTCCGGGCATAGCTTTTGATAAAAAGGGCCATAGAGTTGGGTATGGTCATGGCTATTATGATCGATTTCTAAAGACTCTACCAAAGAATACAATAAAAGTCGGGCTTGCCTTCGACTTTCAGATTGTGGAAAAGATCCCCCATGAGAAACATGATGTTTCCATGGATCTGATAGTGACTGATAGTGGAATTATTGATGTTTCTGCAATAAAAGTGACCTCTTCCTTCTCCTAGGGGGTGGGCTGTCCGATTATTAAAAAAATACAACTTGGAGATGCTTATCAAGAATCAATAGGCTCTTTTTCTTTTCTTACTGCGCTTAGTTATTGGGTCCAGGTCATTTCAACAAACTACCATCCAATGAAGCCGTATATGATTTTTAATCCTCATTCTTAAAAATCAAAAAACTTTCTTTAGATATTCTATAAATGCTCTTCTGTCATTACGCACTGAGTCAAAAAATGATTGCGAGCTTTTCTAAGAAATCTTTTTATAACCCGTAAAGTTAATGATTCCTATGGAACTCCTCCAAATCCAAAAGCCAAGGATCAAATTACCCTCCGGCGAAAAATACCAGTTGATACAAAAATTGGTCAAGACGCATAGGTTGCACACTATCTGTGAGGAGGCGAAGTGCCCCAATCTTTCAGAATGCTGGAGCCATGGAACCGCTACGTTTCTTATTTTAGGAGATATATGCACGAGATGGTGCAGCTATTGCAATGTAAAGACGGGGAAGCCAATTGTCTTGGATCTTGAGGAGCCAAAAAAGGTTGCCGATGCCGTTTCTAAACTGAATTTGAAGTACGTGGTAATTACATCCGTTACACGTGATGACCTAGATGATGGTGGGTCTTCAATGTATGCGCAGACAGTGAAGGAAATCAAGAAATTAAAAAACAATTGTTCAGTTGAATTATTGATTCCCGATTTTAAGATACGCTCCGGCAAGATCCTTAAAGAAGGCTATCTAAATGTTGAAGCCCTAAAAACCGTCATTGCGGCAAAACCAGATGTGCTGAGCCATAATATCGAGGCTGTTCGAAGGGTCTTTGCCACCGTACGGCCAGGAGGAAATTATGACGTGTCTCTCCAATTACTAAAAAAAGCAAAGGAAATAGATCCAACAATGCACACCAAATCTGCTATCATTCTGGGTTTTGATGAGACAAAAGAAGAAATAATCCAAACAATGCAGGATTTAAGGGATAACAATGTCGATTTCCTATCGATGGGACAATATTTAAGGCCAAGCCAGCGGCATGTAAAGATTAGCAAGTTCTATACCCATGAAGAATTCCATGAATTGATCGAGATCGGTAAAAAGATGGGTTTTAAGCATGTGGAAGCAGGACCTTTAGTTCGAAGCTCATATAGGGCTGACAAACTGAATACCCTCTTGGCAAAGCCTCAGTAACTGTGAATTCATAAATTATTTATCTTCTTTGATTTTTCTACAGAGAATGGTCACGCTAGAACAGAAAATTGAGCCTATTGTCCATTTTGCGGTAGATAGGGCTGCAATAACGTATCATCTTCCAGCGGAGCTTCGATATCAGGAACCTCAAGAGATGACAAAGACAAAGCAATTTATCCTTTATTGGATCGAAACGTATCCATCACAGATCAATGGCATAAATTACGCCCACTTTCCCATTAACAAATCTGCGCTCAATGTTGCAATCGATGGATTGTTTGCATATTATCTTTTAAGCGGCCAGCTTTCTCCTACCCCAGATACACAACCGATAGCTGATGCGGGAGATCTTTCGCTGCTCAAGGACAGGTCCCAAGGCAGGCTGCAAACACTTGACAATAGGCTAAGGAATCGCAAAAGCCAGGAGTGGATACCTGATGACCTACGATGGACCTACAATCGGCTGTTCCAAAATGTGCTCGAGTACGGACCTTTCAAAGAAAAATTTCCCAATGCGACCTTGCGCATCAATGACAGGGGTGCGCCTGTTGAGTCGTATGCGCCCAAAGATCGACTCTTAGAAGAGCTCCAGAAGATTGCAGGATCAATACAACCGCTACCCTATCAAGTCAATTACAGAGAGATCCAAACAGATGGCAAAACGATAGGCTATGAGCTTACCCTTCCGTATGCTAGCGTAAGCCTAAATGTCTTTGGCGAGGATCAACGAAAGCGCTTATCGGAGCTTCGAAGCAAATTGCCAGCAGACCTTCAAACCACGGTAAAGCTCAATGTCAGGACGCAATCTAGTGATAGGAATGCGCCCAAAGTACGCATCCTCTGCCCCGATATGGCTTCCTATTCCCTTAAGAACAGCATGATCTTTCTTGAAGAGTACAAGAAAATGAGCTCAAGGATAGACTTACATGCTTAAAGTGCAAAAATGAAGAGAAACTAAATGGGATGCAGGCTTGTTGATTCTGGATTTGGTGATGCTTTCACTAACATGGCAATCGATGAGGGGCTGGCTCAATTATGCAAAGAGCCCATTCTGAGATTCTACCAATGGAGCCCAAAAGCGGTTTCCTTAGGCTATAATCAAAAAATTAGCGATATAAACATCAATTATTGCAAAAAAAATGATATAGACATTGTACGAAGGATCACTGGAGGAAAAGCGGTCTTGCATGATAAGGAGCTTACCTATTCTTTTATTGTTCCAGAAAAACTAAATCTAGTTCCAAGAGATATCAATGAATCATTCAAAAAGATCGCAGGCGTGCTTATTTTTGGCTTAAGCCAGGTCGGCATTAATGCAGAATTGCAGAAAAAGCCAGAGAGAATTTCAACGCCTGTCTGTTTTAACAGCTCTAATTGGTATGAATTGACAGTTGAGGGTAAAAAGATATCAGGTTCAGCGCAGCGACGAATCAAAGGAATTCTGCTGCAGCACGGCTCGATCCTTCTTGACTTTGACACCAAGGAAAATGTTAAGATATTTACAACCCAAGACAGCAAAGCAACAGAAACCCAGTTCAACGACAAGATTACTTCAATAAAGAGCCAGCTTCAAAAACCTGTTTCTATTAACTCTCTAAAAAAAGGAATTGAAGAAGGGGTTTCCAGACAGTTTGGTTTTGAAATTTTTAATAGCAAACTCACGACCCAAGAAACGATTTTAGCCAGTACGATCAAAGAATATAAAATCTGTGAAAGTAAAATAATGGTGAAGGAAAATGACAAGGAAAGAACAAATGCCGAATTTCTATGATTAAAAATTATGTCAGGGCATCGGTTGCAAACAAGTTAGCGCTGTATGGCTACAGCTCTTTTGTAGTGGCGTTTGGCGGATTCTATAGTGGGTCAGATCTTGGAGGGCTAAGCGAGCCAATCAGGCCAGAATCATTCTATCCGACCTTGAATATGATACTCTACACCGGCGCGCTGAGCCTTATGATATCGGAATTTGCCGTTGGAACCTTGCGCTCGTACTATCGCGCCAAAGAGCAGATCTCCAAAGTGGGCAGCGAGCCAACGTTGAACACACTGAAAAATAGGGATGTAAGTTATTGCAAACGGGCTGGTCTTCGGATGGCCCTTAAGGAATCACAAAGACTTGAACATCTCTTATCTTCTCAACCATCCAAAACTATTTAAATCAAAAAGAAACCTATCAATTAGGTGGTAGCATGGCTGTAGATACAATTTCTTCAATAGAAAAAACAGATCCTGAAATCTTAGTAGTACTAAAAAAAGAAAGGCAACGCCTCAATGAGGGAGTTGAGCTGATCCCTTCTGAAAATGTTGTCTCAAAAGCAGTCTTGCAGGCCATGGGCTCAGTTCTTACTAATAAGTATTCTGAGGGCTATCCTGGGAAAAGATACTATGGTGGCAATGAGATCATTGATATCGCTGAAAATCTTGCAATCGATAGATGCAAAAAATTATTTGGTGCAGAGCACGTCAACGTGCAGCCTTATTCTGGAAGCCCTGCCAATCAGGCAGTGTTTTTCGCACTCATGAATCTAGGAGATACTTTCATGGGTCTTGATCTGAGTGCCGGTGGTCACTTGACACATGGAAGTCCGGTCAACTTTTCTGGAAAATTCTACAAATGTGTCCCCTACACTGTTGATAAGAAGACTGAACTCCTTGATTATGATGTAATTTCAAAGATGGCAAAAGAGAGCAAGCCAAAAATGATAGTTTCTGGCCTAACTGCTTATCCAAGAAAACTTGATTTCAAGGCATTCCAGGAAATTGCAGAAGAAGTTGGGGCATATCACATGGCAGATATTGCCCACATCGCCGGCCTGTGCGCAACGGGGGTGCATGAAAATCCGGTTCCTTTCACCGATGTAGTTACCACTACTTCTCATAAGACATTACGAGGTCCCCGAGGCGCCTTGATCATGTGTAAGATCGAAGATCGATTGGATAAGGGCGGCAAGAAGAACATGGCTCAAAAAATTGACTCTGCCGTATTCCCTGGTTTACAAGGAGGGCCACACGATCATGTCAACGCGGCAAAGGCGGTCGCATTCAAGGAGGCGCTGCAACCCGAATTCACCGAATACAGCAAGCAGATCGTAAAGAATGCAAAATCACTAGCAGATGAACTCATGAAACATGGGCTTGAATTGGTGACAGGCGGAACCGATAATCACCTGATGATAATCAAGCTTGTAAATAAGGGATTGACGGGCAAAGGAAAAGATATCCAATATGCTTTGGATGAAGCAGGAATCACTACAAACAAGAATACTATTCCCTATGAACCCGGAAGCCCATTCAATCCTTCAGGAATAAGACTGGGAACTCCAGCAGTGACCAGCAGAGGATTCAAGGAAAGCGAGATGAAAGTAATAGCAGCATCGATTGCAAAAGTGATCGATCATTATCAGGACAAGGCAATGCTAGAAAAAGTAAAGCATGATATCAAAGAGTTGTGCAGGCATTTCCCCTTGTACCCAGAGTTTGAAGTATTGAAATAAAGCTAATAGAAATAGAAAATAAAAAAATCAAATGCATATCAAGGCAGCAGACGGCCATGCTTCGCATGTCCTATGCGACACCCCGTAGGGGCATCCCCCGTCGCATCTGCGCCAAGAAAATGCTAGGCATATAATTGCCTAAGATATAAACCAATAAGATGCCGCACGCATTGGTGCGGCCTAAATAACTTAGATTTTCAATTTTCAAAAAATTCCAATAAATTATTCAAATTTTCAAGGAACGCTCCGTAACTAATAAAAAATAATCACAAAAAAATGACAGCACAAATTATCGATGGAAAAAAAGTTGCCGATTCTATTCTAGAGCCGCTAAAAAAGAAAATAGTGAATTCAAAAGTAAAGCCCGGTTTAGCCTTGGTTCTTGTGGGAGATGATCCCGCCTCGCATGTGTATGTAAGCATGAAAGAGAAAAAATGCAAGGAAATTGGGTTTTACGTGGAAAAGCATGTAATAGGCAAAGATGCATCAGATGGAGAAGTGCTTGCACTTATTGAGCGTCTGAATGAAAATAAGAAAATTCACGGGATGCTGGTCCAATTGCCCCTGCCAAAGCAGATCAATGAGAAGCTCATCATCGATTCCATCTTGCCCCATAAAGATGCTGATGGGTTCACGCCAGTAAACATGGGATTTCTGATGAATGACGATAACAGGATGGTTGCTGCCACTTCACGAGGGATCGTGGAGCTCATAAAATCAACAAAGGTGCCGATACAGGGAAAGCACGCAGTTGTTGTGGGGAGGAGCAATATCGTAGGAAAGCCCGCGGCTCTTTTGTTGCTTCAGGAAAATGCTACAGTGACTATATGTCACTCCAAAACACAAAACCTCAAAGAGATCACAAAACAAGCTGACATTCTGGTCGCGGCAGTTGGGAAGCCAAATTTGATTAGAAAAGATATGGTCAAGAAAGGAGCGATCGTGATCGACGCCGGCACCACTAAAATTGGCGATAAGCTTGTTGGAGATGTTGATTATGAAAACGTGAAGGAAGTTGCGGGTTTTATAACTCCTGTGCCTGGCGGCGTTGGGCCTCTGACGATTGCGATGCTCTTGCAGAATACGTATATGGCCATGGAGATGCAGCAGAAGAGATAGCTAGCCTCAGGTAATAAATTTAAAAGATGTGATCGTTTTCTTTGAAAAATGAAAGTAGAGGAGATAGTTCGTGAAGGCTACAAGTCTTTAGCCAGAAAAACCATGGAGGCATATGATGGGTGCACGCCTCTAAATTGTGTACGTAACAGCAAGTATAAGGGCGATCTTAAAGAATACCGTCAAATGCTCAGAGACATCCGCATGAACGGAAGCGTACGCATCGATATTGAGAGGAGAAAATTCAATTGTGATACTGTTAATGGGCTCATTGAGATAGTAATTCCAAGACAATATAAGCCAGACTCAGTCCAGCGGACATTTGATATGGCAGCAGCATCGGTACAAGTGTATGCACAATACGCGAGTATCGATGAGATGATGCAAAAAAATCATATTACGGGTTATGCTCAAGCGAATGATCGCGGAACGGCCCCGATAGCTGATATTGATGGAAAAAGATTCAAGGAAATCCGTTTTCCGTACCATGAGAATATCCCCATGCTTTCTTTGATTACCGCAACTCATGAAACGTGGCACTGCCTCCAAAAGGAAGAGAATGAGATATTTGCCATACTCGATGGCGTAACGCAAATTTCTGGATACGAGGCTTTCTTGAAACACGTTTGGCGAGATCAAAACCTAAGCAATCTTATGGTATCTGTTGCCCATACAAGCCACATGCTTGATTTTTTTAATTTGCCACAGATTCGCTTAGAATCCCAAAAGCACGGAATATCTCTTGATCGCTTGGACGCATTTCTTTCTGAAAATCTGCCCAAAATGAATGCGCTCGCGGCTTATCTCGAGGGAGATGCGTACCATCATCAAACCGAGATCCTGGTCAAATCCCCTTACATTCAGAGAATGGGAAATGAGGTTGTTGCGGCTTATAAGCTAAGCTCTTTGAATGCGGTGCTCACGCCAAATCCAGATGAAGAAAACCCTAAGTATCACGCGGGCATTGGCATGGTGGAATTTGCCCGAAAGAATAATGCCGAACAGCTAATACGGTCAGACTCTTTTGCCAGAGAACTGCACAACGTGTATTTCCTTCAAAAATCTTGATAAATATTGGGCAAACACAATCTTTTTATACAATCTCTCGCTTTATATTTCATGAAATCAACTCTCAAGATAGGTGTTCTGGCGTCTTCTAAGGCAACTGATCTGCAGGCGATCATTGACGCAATAAGGCATAAAAAACTAGGTGCAGAAATTGTTGCTCTCATAAGCGACAAAAAAGACGCGTACGCATTGGCAAGGGCAAAAGCGCAGGGTATTGCTGCTATTTTCTTGGACCCAAAGCAATTCACGACAATTGAAGATAAAGAAAAAAGAAGGGAAGCGTATGATAGAGAAGCCGTTAAAATCCTGGAAAGTCATGGGGCTGATCTCATCCTCCTTATCGGATATATGCGTATCATTTCTCCCTATTTTGTAAAAAAATATCCAAACAGGATAATGAACATCCATCCTTCCTTATTGCCAGAGTTTGCTGGGGGGATGGATCTGAACGTGCATGAAGAAGTTCTGAAAGCCAAAAAAGAAGTCACTGGATGCACCCTGCATTTTGTATCTGAAGGGGTGGATGAAGGGCCTATCATATTGCAAAAGAAGGTAAAAATTGAAAAAAACGACACTCCTGATTCCTTAAAAGAAAAAGTGCAGGAAGCAGAGCAGGAAATTTTAGTAAAAGCAATACAATTATATAGTGAGGGGAAAATTAGCGTGAAGGGTAATGTCGTCGAGATTAGGCAATAATAGAACTCAAGAATAGTCAATTTTAATGAACTAAGAAATAAAAAACGGATACGGCAATGACAAAAAAGAAAAAACAGGAAAGCGAAGCAAGTG
>CAZFPU010000001.1:21548-35739 GCA_964521145.1 uncultured Methanosarcinales archaeon
ATCTTAATCATTTGGTTTCTCTCAAAAAAACGGCAGTCATTTCAGTATATGACAAACATGGTATTGTTGATTTTGCAAAGAAACTTGTGGAAAATGATTATAAAATCCTATCAACTGGGGGTACAGCAAAACTTCTTCGCGAGCATGATATTGAAGTGTCTGACATTTCTGAATTTACCGGACAAAAAGAGATAATGGATGGTAGGGTAAAATCTATGCATCCAAAGATCTTTGGCGGCATTCTATGCGATCTACATAATCCTGAGCACGTAAAGCAATTAAAAGCAGAGGGTATGGAGCCAATCGCTTTGGTTTGCGTAAATTTGTATCCATTTTTAGAAACCATCCAAAGGACAAAAGATGTGCATACCATAATTGAAAATATAGATATTGGTGGACCCTCGCTTATTCGAGCCGCTGCCAAAAACCATGAGAATGTGATTATTGTGACCGATCCTTCTGATTACGAGGAAGTAAACGAAGCGATTGCGGCAAGTGAGGTCACTAATGAGCTAAAAAAAAAGCTTGCAATCAAGGCGTTTGCCTATACTGCACGATATGATGTCATCGTGCATCGGTATTTTTTCGATAGATTCGATCAAAATCAATTTCCAGATGTCTATAATTTTAGTTTTGAGAAGGTGATGGACCTGCGTTATGGTGAGAACCCCCACCAGCAGGCAGCGCTCTATCAACCCTATATAATTAAACAAACCGGGATTGCGCAAGCAAAACAATTACAGGGAAAACAATTATCCTACAACAACATCCTCGATAGTGATACCGCCCTAGAAATTATAAAAGATTTTGAGCGGCCTACGGCAACGGTCATCAAGCACAATAATCCAAGCGGTGTAGCAAGTGCAAAGACCATTGCAGGGGCATACAAAAAAGCCTACGATGCAGACCCCAAGAGCGCATTTGGAGGCGTTATCGCATTGAATCGTGCTGTTGATACTGAAACCGCGCAACTCATGAAACCAAGCTTTATAGAGGTCATTATTGCTCCAAAATTTGAAAAAGATGCACTTGTGATCCTCTCAGAGAAGAAAAATGTGCGATTGCTTGAAACCGGACCCATATCAAAAGATGATTCATCTCCTGAAATGCGAAGGATCGCTTCTGGACTGCTTGTGCAGACAAGGCAATTCCCCACATTATCACCAGAAGATCTTAAGGTAGTTACCAATAGAGCTCCAACTCAAGAAGAGATCAATGACATGCTCTTTGCATGGAAAGTGAATAAACATGTTAAATCGAATGCCGTTGTATTTGCAAGAAATGAGGTAACAGTGGGTATAGGCGCTGGTCAAATGTCTCGGGTCGATGCCGTCAATCTGGTCAAAATGAAGCCCGAGAGCAACCCACATGGATCAGTCATGAGTTCTGATGCGTATTTCCCCTTTAGAGACGGACTTGATCAGGCAGTAGAGACCGGCGCAACGGCAATAATCCAGCCAGGCGGCTCAATTCGAGATGATGAAGTTATAAAGGCTGCCAATGAGCATGGGATCGCTATGGTGTTTACGGGAATTCGATTGTTCAAACACTGATTTACGTCGCATTTTCTTTCTATTTTGTCGATTTTTTTGAAATAGGTTTAAATATCATTGAAAAATTACGTGATTAATGGAACAGAATGTGGTGCAAGATCAGATTCAAGCTGAAAGCCCAGAACAGGAAAAAGTGTACATATTGCAGCACGATAGGCCTAATTGTATTGGCTGTGCTGCTTGCGAGGCAGTATCTCCGCAATTTTGGGAAATGAATCAAGATGGAAAAAGCGATATCAAGAACGCAAATCACTGCGCTAATGGCTGGCAGGATCTAGAGATCTCTGAAAAAAACTTCCAGATCAACAAAGAGGCTGCTGAATCATGTCCTGTTAACGTCATCCATTTGATTAATAAAAGAACAAATGAAAAGGTAATTTAGGTCTCTAAATCGGTATTGTTGATTCTAATTTATTGCTACTTGCCCCTGCCTTTTGTTGTGGGGCCTTTTTTTGTTTGAGGACTAGATCTTGTGAGGCTATAATATATCAACCCAGGCAGTGGGCTGACAGCGAACTTATACGCGTCGTTGGTTACATCAAATTGGCCTACTTTCATTGAAGGAAACTCAGTGACTGCCGCTCTGGGAACTGCGCTATATGAAACATAATTCAATAGGCCAAATAGTACTGCCGCTCCTGCTTTGGCAGCCATTGCATAGCCTGGATTTGGTATTTGCTGGTCGGCAATGCCATTAGCGACATTCCACCCAAGATACGGTGTAATAAGCCCAGAAGCCAAACTGTCTAACGATTCTACCATAGTCATATAGACCACCTCGATTTATATTTGCACAGATAAGCGATTTGATTATTTAATGGTTATGTGCTAACCGACATTCCTAGAAGTTGATCATGATTGAATTTTGCAAAAAACGCGACAAAATGATAAAGAAAGAACAAAAAGAAAAAGCCTATAGATTCTTGATAAGTCCGGGATTGACACCCATGATACTATAGCCGGCATCTACATAGATTGTCTGTCCGGTTATATTCTTTGCAAGATCTGAGCTCAAAAACAATGCTAGATTTGCAACATCATCGGCGTCGATGTTTCTTTGCAAGGGGCTTCCAAGCTTATTGAATGCAAGCATCTGGTCAATGCCAGCAATTCCTGAAGCTGCTAAGGTCTTTATTGGGCCTGCTGAAATTGCGTTCACACGTATTCCCCTATCCCCTACATCGTATGCAATATAGCGAACGCTGGCTTCTAGCGCAGCCTTGGCAACTCCCATTACATTATAGTTAGGGAACACTTTTTCTGAGCCATAATAGGTCATTGCGATGATGCATCCATTGTCATTCATCAAAGGCAGCGATCTTCTGGTTAGCTCTGCCAAGGAATACGAGGAAACTTCCTGCGAAACCTGGTATCCTCTCCTGTTGACTTCATAGAATTTGCCCTGTAGGTGCTCCTTTTTTGCAAACGCAATGCTGTGCACCAAGATATCGAACTTGCCAAATTCGTTTTCCAATTTTTTGAAAAATTCATCAAGCTGCGCATCATCAACGACATCGCATTTGTGCGCAAATGGCTTATCAAGTAATTTTAAGAGTGGGTTTACCAGCTGCTCAGCCCGATCTTGGTATGCAAGGGCGATGTGCACTCCTGCATCATTTAGCGTCTTTGCGATGTGCCATGCGATGCTTGCATCGTTTGCAACTCCAAAAACAACTGCTTTCTTTCCTTTCAGATTAAAACTTGCCATGTCATCACCTTTGCTTTGTGTCAATGATTTGAGAAATATCTTCATGGGATACCATGCGAGATAGAGCCTCATTTTCAATGGAATTTTTGGTTTATTAGCCATGAGAAATTGTGTTTAATGAAGGTATTTAAAGATTGTTGTCAGCTTCGCACAAACCTGGCACATGAAGGTGACATTCGTAGAGTATTGGGACACTCGCAAGCCCGTGTCGGAGAACGCTCAGCCTAGTGTCTAGTGTACTTCCACTAGCAGCTTAGGATTATATCCCTGCGTAAATATGGTCCAATTTCCGGTTTGTGGAATCTCAACAATCGTAGAACCCTGTGATGCGATCACTGGAGTATTGAAAGCCTTGTAGGGTTTTTGCCGAACAATGGTCACCACAATGCCATCTCTTGTCCGGTTTATTGTATTGAAGAGGGTAAGCTGGGTTCCTAATGCAACGCTGATATTGGTTTGACTCCATCCAGGAATTCCATAGAAATGAATTTCATTGGTTTGTGTTTCTGGCATGGGTTCTGGAGTTGGCTGTACTTCTTCTGGTTCAGTTTCCTCTTGATTGGGCTCTTGAGTTGGAGTAGGAATAACTGTCTCTTTAGTGTCGATAATTTCCTCTTGCTCCCCTTTTTCATTTTCTTGAGGAGATTCGTTTGGAACAACGGGCTTGATTGGCTCCTTGGTCTTCATATACGAATAGATCGCCACTTGAGCGAGTAAAATGAGTGCGATGATTGCAAGAATTGTGATCCATTGATTCTTGGTTAGGGCCATTCTATTCAAAAAGGAATTTTCATATTTAAAGGTTCGTAAAATTGGTTTAGAGATCACTAAAAAATACAAAAAGTCGCCACTGAGCTATCACATTTTCACCTTATTTTGCCCAAAGGTTCCTAAGAAAGTTTTATATAGCCACCAAAAAGTTCCTACACTCTCTGTTAAAAACCACCGGTGAAAAACCGGTGGCACGATACGGTGATTCCACAAGCGAGTGGTTTTTGAGCATGCTCGGAATACCACTCAATGATTGCCCCCAGCAAACCACCACTCAAAGAGATGGTGGTATTCCGACATATAAAAAGAAATGATAGTATGGTCAAGAAAATAATCAAGACCTTTGACGTTGAATATCTTCAGGTCATGGATGAGGAAGGCAATGTAGATGCTTCGCTCATGCCTGCTCTTTCTGATAAGCAGATAAAAGAGATGTATGAGATCATGATCTTATGCAGGGCTTTTGATGAGAAGGGCTTTAACATGCAGCGTCAAGGAAGAATTGGTACATTCATCCAATTCAAGGGCCAGGAAGCATCGCAAGTGGGATCTGCCTATGCGCTTGAGCAAAAAGACTGGCTTTTTCCTATGTATCGAAGCGCTGCTGCTCTCATTACCAGAAAATATCCGATCCATCAGCTCTACTTATACTATGGGGGGGATGAAAGAGGCCTTAAAGTCCCTCAAGGCCAAAATAATTTTGTCGTTTCTATTCCTGTGGGAACACAAACAGCGCACGCGACTGGTTCTGCGCTCGCATCCAAACTAAAAAAAGATGGTGCCGTGTCCTTAGTCTACACAGGCGATGGCGGCACTTCAAAAGGAGATTTTCATGAAGGCCTTAATATTGCAGGTGTTTTCCAGGTTCCAGCTATTTTTTTCATTGAAAATAATCAATACGCGATATCTGTATGCAGGAAAAATCAAACGCATGCCGAAACAATAGCGCAAAAGGCAATTGCGTATGGCATTCGCGGCATTCAAGTTGATGGCAACGATATATTCGCAGTATACAAAGCAACCAAGGAGGCTGCTGATAATGCGCGTGCAGGCAAAGGCCCAACATTAATTGAATCATATACCTATAGAATGGCTGATCACTCGACTTCTGATGACGCTAAGAAATATAGAAGCGAGCAGGAAGTCAATGAATGGAAAAATAAAGATCCATTAGCTCGCCTTGAAAAATTCATGAAAAAGAAAGGCCTGCTCGACGATACGTACAAACAGGCAGTCGAACAAAAAGCAAAAGAGCAGGTAGAACAGGAAGTTGAGATCTATGAAAAGACTCCTGCCCCCGATCCTGAAGATATTGTGAAATATACATTTGCTCAGATGACTCCAGAATTAGAAGAGCAGCTTGAAGAGATCAAGGAAATGAAAGCAGAAGAAGCCAAAGCAGGCAAGCAACCAGGCCAAGGAGACCACTAAAATGGCAAATCAACTATATCACTCTCTTTCAGCAATAGTATTGGGTACTGCGCTAAGTGCATATTCTCCGGTATTAGGCTCAGAAGCAAAGCCAATGCCCAGTCTAAGCGGTCTTGGTACACCTTCTCTTATGTCTGGTCAATACAAAAACCAAAAGATAATTTCCAAGTCATTCATAAAAGGCGCAGAGGAGATCATTGCATGGTATACTGTTTGCAATAAGGAAGAGTCCAGCCATCCATTTGCCATAGCTATTGTCAAAATCCCTCGATCATCGAACCTAGCTGAAGTGTATATCGATAATAAAGTGAGTGGGGCAAGCGGCTCTGATGGGACAATTGACATACACTACCCTGAGTTTGACATCGATAAACCAATAGTAGATTACATTACGAGGTGTCCTGACAATGCCTAAAATGACCATGGTGCAGGCAATCAATGATGCCCTACGAATAAAACTGCAAAATGACAAGAATGTCGTGATTCTTGGAGAGGATGTGGGGGTCAATGGTGGCGTCTTTAGAGTAACTGATGGCCTTTACAAGGATTTTCCCGATCGGGTGCTTGATACCCCGCTAGCTGAGCTTGGTATTATCGCAACCGCATTTGGCATGTCACTCAATGGGATGAAACCAGTCGCTGAAATCCAATTTTCAGGATTCATGATGGGCCCTTTTGAGCATATTTATTCTCACATCGCACGAACAAGGACCAGAAGCAGGGGCAGATTTTCAGCTCCGCTTGTGATCAGAACACCGTTTGGCTCAGGAATTCGCGCATTGGATCTGCATTGCGAAAGTAACGAAGCAATGTATGCCAATGCTACCGGACTAAAAATGGTGATCCCAAGCAGGCCTCATGACGCCAAAGGCTTGCTACTCTCGGCAATTGATGATCCGGATCCTGTGATTTTCTATGAACCCATGAGACTCTATCGATCGCTAAAAGAAGAAGTTCCTGAAGGAGAATATAAGATCCCTCTTGGAAAAGCTGAGATCGAGCAGGAAGGGTCAGATCTCACCATCGTGTCATATGGTGCCGCTTTGCGTGACTGTGTCAAAGCCATGGCAAATTCCGAGTATTCGGCTGAGATCATTGATTTAAAAACAGTCGTTCCTATGGATACAGAGACAATCGTTAAATCAGTAAAGAAGACGGGAAGATGCGTTGTTGTAAATGAGGCTCCAAAAACCTGCGGTATGGCCGCTGAGATAATTGCACGAATCAATGAAAAATGCTTTTTCAATTTACATTCACCTCTAGAGAGAGTAACGGGCTTTGATACCATGGTCCCATTCGCCAAATTGGAAAATTATTTTTTACCCAATGAAAAGAGGATCGTGAAGGCAGTTGGGAAGGTTATGAGTCATTAATTCAGCGTATATACGCTTGCAAAGAGGAGCACTCGCTTTGCTCGACCCCAGTGGTCAAGAGACTTTCAGATGCGTTATTGCACTAAAATATGAATAATCAGAACCCGTGCGCCGCAACGAACGAAGTGAGTTGCTTAGCCGCTTGGTGCGGGCACCTAACTTCGCTTATGAAATTGGATAATTAGGAAAAACTTAATAAAATAAAACAATCAACAAAACAAAAAATGGTTCTAGAATTCAAATTCCCTGATGTTGGAGAAGGAATCCACGAAGGTACACTGATTAAGTGGCTTGTCAAAGAAGGAGAGCAGGTCAAAGCGGACCAAAATATCGCTGAAGTTGAAACCGATAAGGCGGTGGTAGAGATACCAAGCCCCAGAAATGGCACAATTCTCAAGACTTTCCACAAAGAAGGCGAGACGATTGAAGTTGGACACGTTCTTGCGGTAATTGGGGATGCGGGAGAGAAAGTCCCTGAACATCTTCTCAAGGAGCACAAGAAGGAAGAGCGATATACGGGCTCTGTGGTCGGTTTTGTCCCCGCAGAAGAAGTTGATCTCGATTCCCAAAGAATGTCAAAGAAAGCGGCAGTTGCAGTTGCTCAAAGCACTGAAGTGCTTGCGACACCAATGGTGCGAAAATTAGCCAAAGAATTAGGCGTTGATATCACTAAAATGTCTGGCTCTGGGCCTCAGGGAAGAATTACAGAGCACGATGTGCGAAGCGGGCATGGGAAGCCTGCAGCCAAAAAAATCGAGTTCCATGGGCCAGTTGAAAGGATTCCCTTATCTCGGATACGAAAGATCACTGCCGAGCACATGACTCAGGCATGGCTAAACATTCCAATGGTCACCAACCACGATGATGTAGATATGACCCAGCTTTGGAGTGTTCGGGCAGCTGAAAAAGAAAAGGCGGCAAAGCAAGGAGTCCACATAACATTTGTTCCCTACATCGTAAAAGCGATAGTCAATGCCTTAAAAAAGCATCCTGTCGTCATGACGGTTATCGATGGCGATGAGCTCGTGACTAAAAAATATTATAATGTGGGTGTTGCAATTGACGCGCAGGATGGCCTTATCGTCCCAGTTATTCGCGATGCCGATAAGAAATCACTCTATGACATAGCAAAGGATATCATGCAATATTCTGAAAAAGCAAAAACACGAAAGATCGATGTGCATGATCTGCATGGTGGCGTTATTACTATCACTAACTTAGGGGCTATTGGCGGAACTTACTTTACTCCGATCGTCAATTATCCCGAGAGTTCGATCTTAGGCACTGGAAAAATCGAAGATAAGGCAATTGTCAAGAATGGAGAGGTAGTTGTTCGAAAGACCATGGCGATTTCCTTTAGTTATGATCATCGGGTCATCGATGGCGCTGCTGCGGCGCGATTTATCAATGATGTGAAGCAGATGCTTGAGAATCCTGAAATGCTGAAATAGTTGTTTTTCTTTATCCTATATTGTATAACGCAAAGAAAGACCTTAGATACTTTATGATTATGGCTTTTTGCCTTGCGGATAAAAACCAAATTTGTTATTTACAGCTGCGTATTGCACAACCAAACTGATCCTTTTCTTTCTTGTTTGTTGCGTTTTTGCATATTCTATCCACCGAAGATAGGTTCTCTTGTAGCTTTTAGCGAAATTACGAAAGTTCTCTTTGGCTTTCTTGCTTTTGTTAAGCTCATTTTCCAAATCAGGTGGCATCGTTGGATTCTTGGCAATCCCATGATCGAATGTTTTCTTTTTCAAGCCCGCAATGTATGCGAGGGTGCCTGCTGGAGTCATTCTTTTCTGCTTTGTGAGATCTTTTGCGTAACCGAGGGTTGCACTGCTCCATTTGCTTGTCTTGTTTCTTTTAGCAAAAAAACGGATGTATCTATTCTCATCGAGCCTTCTTATCGTCGTATCGATCCATCCAAAACAGATGGCTTCTTCAATTGCTTCCCGATGGGTGATCGTTGGTTTTTTGGTATGCGTTTTATAGACTATAAGACCTACTCGTTTCTCTTTTTCATGGTTTTTTCTAAGCCAGTCTCTCCATTCTTTTTTGGTGTTTGCATGAAACATTGTTTCTTTGAGCATTTTTATGGAGCTTTATTCTATTAATTGTCTGATTAGCGGATTAATAAATTTTTGTAAAGCTCTGGCTTTGCCCATAAAATAGCCAAAGTACCAATATCTTTTGCTTGCCATAGACCCATAATACAATATTTTTTTACCTTGAGTATTTCCTCAGGGTTCGATTGCCTGACCTTCAAGTCACACATTAAAAAATATTTACGGCCCATTGGATGACCTTGTTGATGACCTAACCCAATAACTAAGCACATTGGAGAGCGTCTCATGTTAAGTTTTTTTTAAGTGTCGGAATTCCATCGTCTCTAGGATGGTGAGTTTACTGCAAATAAACAACGAGTGGAATTCCGAGCATGCTCAAAAACCACCTAATGTAAAATCACCGTATCATGCCACCAGTGTTTCATTGGTGGTTCTTGACAAATCGGGAAAGGCCCCATCCCGGCTGACCACATTTAATTAATGCATAGAGCCTAAAACACTGAAAGATTTATAATGGCATAAAGTCTATTACGTTTATGGTAAAAACTCTGGTGATCTACGATGATATGTGCCTTTTTTGTCAGCGCACCAAAAGAAGATTTGAGCGTTTTGATTGGAACAAAAAGCTGCAGTGGGTTGGCATATCAAAATTCGACCACAAAAAATATGCGTTGAAAAAGGATGATCTGCTAAAAGAAATCCACGTCATAGATAACGATGAAGTCTATAAAGGCTTTTTTGCATTCAAGCGTATGGCGCGTTGTATTCCTCTGCTATATCCACTGTACCCCCTCATGCTTTTGCCTGGCAGTGGCTGGATCGGAACAAGAGTATATCGCTGGTATGCAAAGCACCGATATGGCATATGATGGAAGAAGATATTTCTGAATTCAGGCGGCAGTACCAAAAAGAAGGACTCAACGCCAAGACAATCGTGTTATTTCAGAATACCATACTAAACAATTACAAAAAAAACAGGAGAGATCTTCCCTGGAGAAAGAACAAGAATCCCTATCGTGTCCTGGTTTCAGAAATAATGCTTCAGCAGACGCAGGTTCCAAGAGTTATTGAGAAATACAATGCATGGCTCAAAAAATTCCCTGGTTTCGAATCCTTGGCAAAAGCGCCTGTATCTGAAGTCATCAAAGAATGGCAGGGTTTGGGCTACAATAGGCGCGGTTTGTTTCTAAAAAAAGCAGCTGAGACTGTCGTTAGCCAATATGAGGGTAAATTACCGCAAACTGAAGAGGAATTAGTAAAGCTACCCGGTATTGGAAAGGCAACAGCTGCGTCAATCATCGCTTTTGCATTCAATAAGCCAACTGTTTTCATAGAAACCAATGTACGATCGGTGTATCTCCATTTTTTCTTTCACGATCAAAAAGATATCGATGACTCTAAGATACAAGAGATTGCAGAAATAACCATCGATAGAAAAAAGCCCAGTGATTGGTATAATGCGATAATGGACTGCGGGTCCTTGCTAAAGGCCCAGTACGGCAATCCCAATAAAAGAAGCAGGCAGTATCAAAAGCAGTCGAAATTCGAAGGATCGAATCGGCAATTGCGCGGAATGATTTTGCGGCTATTAAGCACCAATAAAAAAATGAGCCTGACCCAGTTGGAAAGGCAGATCAATAAGGATAAAAATGATATTGAAATGAATGTAGCGCAGCTCGAAAAGGAAGGATTTGTAGGGCGTAAAACAAATTATTTCTTTTTACAAAAGTAATGAACTAGTTCTCTTAATATACCATAGTATTTTAAACTACGAGCATATAAGACTGTTATGCAACCACCTAAAAAATCCTGGAAGCGGGTTATCATCTGCAAGAAATGCAAGAAGCAAATCCGAGTCGAGGAGAAAATTGCCGGGATTGCGCTCGTGTGTCCTTTCTGTAAGCTCCAAAGCGGGAGTTAGTCAAGATATTTTGTTTAGAAAATTGTTCTGAGATAGTTTTTCTTTTAATGGTGAGCGGCAGCATTTGAAATTCTCGCTATCGCTCGGGTTAGCGGCTTCGAAATGTCGGAACTGCTGTTCCGAGCATGCTCAGGACAAAGTCCTGACATATCCACTGTCGCAATCAAAGAGGTGGCTGCCCCGCAACGACATCGTTCGTTGACACCGACGCACGACATTCGCTGCGCTCAGTCCTGCCGATCGTGGGGCTGAACGAAGTGAAAGCCGCACTCGCGTGCCAGACTTCGCCAGAAGCTGAGGGACAACCCCACAACACCTTCGCTATCGATTATAACATATTTCGACCTGATGCCGCTAACCATCATTTCAAATACTACCGCAAAATGAAACAAAAAAATAGAATAATCTCTAAATCTATTTCTTATCCCAGAATTTGTCATCCCACTTCTTGTATCTTCGCTCTTCATACACTTCGTATTGCTGCTTGTTGTGTTTCAAGATATTCTTTGAGATCACTCCGAACTTGATACATAGATAGATCACAACTACAATCAAAATGATCCCTAGATTCGCATAGAGGCTTGGCAGGCCTGCGAATGCTATGATGGGGGGGAAAATTATAGTGACCAAAAACAGCACGATAGCCAAGATGACATTCCTGAATAGCTTTTTCTCATTTGCAATTTCGTTGGGATAGAGCTCAAGAAATGACTTGAAGTGCTCAATTACCATGCTGCGAACATTTCGAATCAGGCCAAACGTTGGGATAAGCATGATGGCAATCGCAATGAACACTATAAGGACCGGCGAAAAGTTAACAAGGGTTCGTATATATTGGAAATGCGTTGCATTGTACCAGACCAGGATAACTATCCAGATGAAGAGTATTCCAATAAGATTCCTTACGATGAGTTTCCAGCTCAGATCGATCCTCTGCCTTCTTAGATTATGCACCAGTGAACTTACAGATAGTGAGTAGAAATATTTCGATGCTGCCTGCATATCGAAGCGAAGTCCCTTGGGCATGAATACATTGATGATGCGATATACCCATTCAACCTTGGTTACCAAAACAGTCATGGCAAGCGATGAGAGGAAAATTATGATCGCGGTGATGCTCACCAGATCGATGCCAATTCCTGTATTGTTTGCCTCATTGGCGATTAGAAGCGAGAATTCTCCTAAAGAAACCATGGATAATCCGGCAAAGGCAGCTGTTCGTCCATCCACATCGCCAAACACATACATGGCAAAGCCAATCACCAGGAACTTACATAGCACGCTTACTATGAAGAGTATCAATATGAGTCCAAGATGGTCGAATATGACTGAGAAATTGACCACCGCACCAATTGAGAAAAAAAACAATGATGTAAAAGTGAGGATGAAAGGGTGGATCGCCTTTTCGAATTTATCTGCGTTTCTTAATGAGGATACAATGTTGCCTGCAAGGAATGCTCCAACCGCTGTGCTCAACCCCACAAAATGGGCAACATAGGACATGAAAGCGCAAATCCCTATAGCCATGAATGTTATGGTATCCTCAGTGCTATACGCGGAAAGCCAATTGAGGATTGGCTGAAAGATCTTCTTGATAACCAGATAGACCGCGCTGATTATGATCACAGCCAGTATTAATTTTCCTGCGATGAAAAGCGGCGTTATCTGAGCTCCTGCGATGCTTGAGAAGAATGTCAGTGCGAATACGCCAAAGATGTCTTCTAGGATCAAGACCGAGACCAAAAGCTCGACACTCTTTTCCTTATGCATCCCTTTTTGCTCAAGGATCTTAAGAAAGATGACGGTGCTTGTGATCGATAGGATGACTCCAATGAAAAGTGCGGTCAACGCATCAAAGCCAAATATCAGCGCTATCTGATATCCTACAAAGAATAGGATCCCTAATTTTGCAACCGCTATCGCGACCGCTTTCGTTCCGCTCTGTATCAGTTTTTCTAGGCTGAATTCGATTCCAACTAAAAAAAGAAGCAGGATAGCTCCAAGCTCGATTGCAATGTTTAGCAGTTCCTCGCTCTTGATAAGATTTAACGCATGCGGTCCAATGAGGGCTCCCGCAATCAGTACTCCTAACACTGTAGGCTGCTTAAAGCGCGCAGCTAAGACTCCCCCAATGATGGAAAAGAGCAAGATGTAGAAGAGTTCAATGAATTCAAAGGCCATAGTTGTTTTTTCACTACGGTGCTATTTAAATGTTTTTTCCAAATTGAGAACAAATGGTCAGTTACTGCCAAAAATCAGTGGTTTAGATATTGAGCAAGATACGCTGTGCCAATAGAGGGGCCCACTTGCTTGCTTCCTGCGCTTTGACAGCCAACCCCTTCATTTTTCTACCCTACTTAGCAGCAATGCCAACAGATAGTGCCAACAAAGCCAAAAAAAGAGGCTCTTGTCTTAACCAGGCAGTCAAAAATGACATTCTTTGAGAACTGTTACTTTCACTCTATAGTTGTAAAAATTTTCAACTTAAGCAAAAAATCAACGGATGAAAAAAAATCATTTCGCAAGTGTTTTTTCCGACGAGGTAAAGAAGAGACATAAAATTTGATAAATTTTCTAAAAACAAAAGCTTTAAATAATACCTTTACCACGATAAATAATCCTTCTGATGAAAAAAACGTCAAGAAACACATCAAAAATATGATAGCTGATCTATATGCCCATCACAACAAGCCTGCTCGCATTAGTGTATTTGCTCTGCCTCACGTGGATCATCTACGACATATCCGAACACAACAAATATCTTAAGACTGAGCGCAAGAAAATGTGGATTGCGTTTGCAGTGTTACTATCACCAGTCACCGCAATAGCCTATTATTGCATAGATAAGAAGCCTAGCAGAGACTGGCATTAGAACGATTTGTGCACAGCGAACTTGGTGCATGCACCAGCTGATTCCATGATTTCATGTGTTCAGCTGGATCATCTCCTTGGCAAGGATTCATAAAAGGCACCCGAAGGGGAGAGAAGCCTGGGTTTAGAAACACAGAACAATAAGAAGATCTAACACCCCTTGAATCTTTGCCATCCTTTATTCCCTAAAAGAGAATAGAGGCATTTTTTTAAATAAAAAAGAGCGTGAAAACCGATTTGGTTAGTTTGTTGTCAAGAATTAGGACGTTTGGGTTTTATCATTGAGCCACTTAACAGATGTTCTGCAATAATTTTTATCAAAGCGCAACAAAATCCGCATGCAACAATGGATAGTTTCTTTGCTAGATATAGAATACTTTTTTATAGAATTGCATCTGCTGTGGATGAATGGATTACAAGAGTACGCTTAGCGAATTGTACGCTATAGACAAACCTCAATTCAGCCTTGGACTAACTAGAATAAAACGTCT
>CAZFPU010000002.1:0-17191 GCA_964521145.1 uncultured Methanosarcinales archaeon
TTTTTTGCATCGCTTGTCTTTTGGTACTGTAATGCATCCCAAACGACAGCGCCACCGCCACCGCATCCGGCAGGTACTGTTATCATAGGCAATTGTGCCTTGAATAGGCTGCTCAACAAAGGTCCCACATGCTTTTGGCGCTCACCATTGGAATTTGGCTCACCATTGGATACAAACACCGCATCGATATCATCAAAGCTCATCTGCGCATCTTCAATAGCTTCATGCACGCATTCATGGATTCGCTCATAGGAGCTTCTCTGATCCACATCGAATTTCGTCATCCCAACGCCCTTGATATAGCTCATTTTAGCTCATGAATTTTTTTTGAAACTTATCGCCAAGACTCATCATCTTCGCTTTGGCTGTATCAATTGCAGATAGTTGCGTCTTATCTTCATTTTCAAGCAAGCTCTTTATAGCTATCAATTTCTCGACACTATCCATTTCTTCTGGAAGCTCTGCCGCGGCCGCAAAACCCAATTGCCTTAGAGAGTCAATGGCATTTTTTCCAATGGCAACCACCCTTTTTTGAGAGAGCATCTTTTTATCGAATTGCTTTCCAATAGCCAAGTACAGATCATGTCCTGCAAGCCCAAATAGCTTTTGACTTAGCCTCATCGCACTGCTATAGGTCAAAGGGTCAGCACCTCCATCGATAATTTTGATATAGGGGTGGGCGCTTGCCTGCACATCGGATGGCTTTAGAAGCATCCTGCATGCTTGCAAATCATCGCCTACGATCTCAATTTCCTTAAGATTGGATCCTTTGAGTCCTAGTTTTGCCGCCTGCTCGATATACTTAGGAATAGGCAGCATGCTGGTCGCAACAAAAACAGTATCCAACGCTAGCGGGTTTTTGCTCGCATAGAACATATTAAGAAATGCTGGCTCTCCTAGGCTGCCAGGGCCCTGGCCATGCAGTCCAATGCTCGCATCCCCAATTGATATGGTTCCTGGGAAGGCATCTGAGATCAAGGGGAGCGTATCATGAATTCCTCTATCATACATCTCTTTTTGCGTCTTAGGATGCAAAAGCCGCATCAGGTTCTCAAGAGCCCCCGCAACACCCAGTTGTGCATGGGTCTTTAGTACTGGCACATTGATGATTCTTCTTTCGCTGACTTCTTTGTGCACGCGCAGTGTCATATCCTTGATGGTCTTGTCTACAAAATCTCCTGCTCCAAGATCAACAAAATTGACATTCTGCTTCTTGCATACATCCAGGATCTCGCTTTTCTTGGCGGCGTCCATGATTTCAAAAGCCTGCTCGCCAACAATGATGTCAGTAATACCCTTTTCTTTGAGCCAAACGATGATAGCATCGATAACCTTTGGGTTGGTGCATACTGCCTGATAGGGATATGCAGCTTCAATGATGCTTGGTTTTATCAAGATCTTATCAGAGGGCTTAACTTCGGCATCCAAAAGCCGCATCGTATCTTTTAGGTATTCTTCAATATCATATTTGATCTTGGTCAGAACAACAGCAGTATCGCTTTGCGCCGGTTTAGGATCATAAGTATCTCCGATAGAATATTCATGCATCGTTTTCTTTGGCATTCGGCTCCCAAATTCATCCTCGAGCAATAATACAAAATAAGGGGTTATAGGGTGCATTGGGCTTGGAATATTTACTTTGGTTATGCCGATCACTTTTGCTTTCGTGCTCACTTGCTTCTTTATCTTACCGTTGGTATGGATGTCTTCTTTAACCGGATAGATCCATTTTCTCTTTCCATCTTCTGAAACCCATCGAATTATCATTGTGTTTATCCACCTATATTTTTTAGTATATGCACAGTCACCGTACTTCCTGCTCCACCGACGTTATGAGCCAATCCAATCTTCGTCCTATCAAGTTGCCTTTTATCCGCCTGCTTTCTCATCTGCTTCGTCAATTCATAAATCTGTGAAAGCCCAGTAGCGCTGATAGGATGTCCTTTTGCTTTCAAACCGCCTGAAGTATTGACTGGGATCCTACCATTCATCTTTGTTGCGCCTTCGCGGATCAGATATTTTCCCTCACCTTTCTTTGCAATTCCCAATCCTTCATAGGACATAAGTTCAACCGAAGTGAACGCATCGTGCAATTCGATGAAATCAAGATCATTCACTGAAATACCTGCTTGTTTGTAGGCGTCATTGGCGCTGATCGCAGTCGCCTCCCATATTGAGGGATCTGCCGCTTCAAACGCAGGCAATCTATCGGCATACAATGCAGATCCCGCCACTTCAATATCGGTCTTATCATTGGAGACTATAGCTGCCGCGGCTCCATCCACTGAAAGCGAACAATCAAACAGTCTCAATGGAGATGCGACGATAGGACTTTTCTCTATCATATCCATGGTCACTTTTTTCCCATAGAATCGCGCCTTTGGATTATTGAATGCATTCTCATGATTTTTTAGGGCAACCAGGCTTAGGTCTTTTGTCTTTACATTGTTCTTTAGCATATATTGCTGTGCGATAAGCGCATTCTGCGCAGGAAAATTAAGGCCTTCAGCCTGCTCATATATTCTCTCGGCAGCCATCATGAGATCATCCGTTACAATTTTTGTTGGTGCCGGAGTCAATTTCTCAACGCCAATTGCCAAGACATTATTGTGTTCAAGATGCAACGCTTCCCAAAAAGCAGCACCTCCTCCGGAGCAGGCAGCCATCACTTGAATGATCGGAATGTCTTCTTTTTGGAGCATGCTGCTAATGACTGACATAAAGAGCCGCTGCCTCTCTCCATCCAAGGCAGAATCTCCGCGTGCAATGACGATAGCATCAATATCATTAATGGATATATTGGCATCTTTGAGCGCTTCAACTGAGGCATCATAGCATAGCTCGTGGCTAGGCTTTGCGTGCGCGCCAAACTTTGTCATCCCAACCCCCTTGATATATCTCATGTGATCACTCTTTTTTTTGGTATTTTCCTCTGAACTGCTCTCTATTCACAACAGCCAATACCATCTTTACTTTTGAAACAATTTTTTCGTTCCTATAGACAATGCCGTTCACAAACCACACCATCTTGAATTTGAACACCAGTTTTGCTTCAAAGCGAATCGTATGTCCAGGAAACGTTGGCCTAAAAAATTTCGCGCTTCGTATCTTATATGCGAGCACGTCATATTTCTCATGATCTTCTAGATTGTATCGAATCAAAAACGTTGCCGCCTGCCCAAGACCTTCAACGATCAAGGCCCCTGGCATTATCGGAAAGTCCTTGAAGTGTCCTTTTAGGTAGTCTTCATCGGATCGCAGCGTTCTTTGCGCAACAATTTTCTTTTTATCAAGATAGGTAACGCTATCCAAAAACAAGAAAGGATCCTCATAGGGGATTATTTTCTTGATGCTTTCCCCTGCTATCTCCCCTTTTTCGTTGCGAAATGAATCTATGGATTGCATCAGGAAAACTGATTCCTGGAGCGTTTAAATACCTTTCTTTCAGCGTATCTACACTGGCAAAAAGGGGTGCTCGCGAACGCCAAGACAGTCGTAAGCTCGTGTCGGCGGCACTCGACCCCGGTGCTTTATTGCCATTACAAGGCGATGCCGCAGCGTTATGAACCAGCTTCCCACCAAGTCTGGCAGGTGAGTGCGGCATTCACTTCGTTCAGCCCCACAGTTACAAGGGGATTGAGCGTAGCGAAATCGCATATCGGTGTCAACGAACGATTTCGTTGGAGCGAAGGCATCATGTTCTTTTGTAAATTATATCGATTTTGCAAGGCTCTGACTTTTGTGCTAAGCACCTTTTTTTCTAGGCAAACATATAAAAGCAACTCACCCAATAAAACAGATATGCCCTGGGAATTCATGCACGAGGTTGGAAGAAAAGCGATCCATCTTACTATTCTGCTTGTACTTGCTGCTTTCTTTGTCATAGAGAATAGTTATGGCCAGTCCCTTGCGCTGCTCGCGCTTGTTGGCCTGCTCCTCTTCTTTTTGGCCATGGAATATTGCCGCCTAGAGCTTGACATGAAATTGCCATTTTTCCATCAATTCATCCGTCAAAAAGAGCAATATCGCATGTATGGTGTCATCTTTTTTTTATGCGCCTGCGTGATCTGCCTTGCCAGCTTTGATAAGTCAATTGCATTGGCCGCGCTCTTAATGACCACCTTTGGCGATATGGCGGCAGCGATCGTGGGAACAAAATACGGCACCACTATCCTATTCAAGAACAAGACTGCTATCGGATTTGGGGCCGAGCTTGCCATGAATCTATTGGTTGCGATAGGCATCAGCCTCTATTTTGCCCTAAATATCTATATTCCCATCATCATGGCCTTTGTTGCGACAATCTCAGAAACATTGGTAAATGAGCTCGATGACAACCTTGTTGTACCCTTGGCAAGCGGCTTTGTTGGCCAGCTTCTGATCTTATCCCTGTAATCCTTCTTGTAGTTTTTCTTCGGATGTATCTTCGACCATCTCAGCCATCGCCTTGATGCCAAGCTCTAAGGACTCTGGATCGCACACCATATTATGCACATAGGGATTTATGATCCATGCCTTGTCCGTATTTGAGAAAGGATTGATGAAGTAAAGTGTCATGTTCTTTTTCTTGGATAACAGGTGCCAGTGCGAAATGACAAACGATACGTTCACTGCATTGTTGAGAATGAAAATCCCGGTGGGTTGATCAGCAATAACGTTGAGTGTATCGCTGCTTATCTTTGCCACCACAAAAAATTGCTTTGGCACGCTTTTGTATGTTATAGAGAAGGCATTTTCTTTTTTCTCCCCAATCGAAACTATCTCTCTCCTGATAGTATCTCTGTTTTCTAGGAAGCGAATACACCAATCGACAAGAAACTGGTTCATTGAAGTCATGTATTGTTTTCTGGAATTCGAATTTATAAAGATTATTATTTAGGGCTTTGCGACTCGTAAAATTCAATGCCCGACCTGATGCCAACTCCATCCAGAACTAAGCCCAATCTATCATCCATAGATTTCTAAAAAATAAAGGAAAAAAATAAACCTATCTTCTTTTCTTTGCTCTTGCTTTTGACTTTTCAGCCTTTGATTTTCTCTTTATGTCAGAGCCATGCGCTTTCTTGAAGCTTTGAATGTCCTTGAATCTGCCTTTACTATCGCGAACAGCGTACAATTTCTTTCCGCTGCTTGATCTATGGGTTGTTCTTTTTGCCATATAATACACCTCACCCTATTCTTTTATTTTAATCTTTATAAAATTAACTCTAAAATCATTTTATCAGAGCATTGAATTTATTTTTTATCTGCTTCTTCCAGAAGACCTTGTACATCAAGTATCTTTGAGAGCATGACAAGTTTGCCTTTGGAGTCTTTCGGCCATTTGCTTTTTGGCTTATCCACATATAATTCAATTCCGTTACCATCGGGATCGATCAGATAAATCGCTTCTGAAACCCCGTGGTCTGAAAATCCGCCAATAGCATATTTTGCATCGATAAGCCTTTTGAGTGTCTTTGCCAATTCCATTCTATTGGGGAACAAGATCGCGAAATGGTATAATCCTATCTGGCCTTCATGTGGTTTTCTTGCGTTGGGGCTGTTCCAGGTATTGAGGCCGATATGATGATGATAGTCTCCCGCCGAGAGGAAAACAGCTCCCTGCCATTCGTGGGTTATCTCAAAACCCAGAATCTCATTGTAAAAATACAGGGATTTTTGTAAGTCAGAAACACTGAGATGGATGTATCCGATTCTTACATCTGGATGTATTTTGTATTCTTTCTTTTTTTGAGCCATGTTATTCTATAGCATTTTAGTTTAATTAAAACTTTCTTTTCATATTAAGAAAAGCAATGCTTAAAAGGAAACGAAATAAAAATATCCTAATCTTCAGAAATTTTTGAATATGGCAAGCAAAGAACTATCAAAACAGGTTGACGAAGAACTATCTACCATTTCTGATATTGAATTAATAAGAAAAAAATTTGCGAAAAAAGGATTTAAGGCTTGGGAGATAGATCAAGTTCTTGAACAAAAAATTGGAAGAAAGAAACTTATAGAATCCTACCCCATCTACGAAATCAAGATATTCGATGTTTTTTGGAGATCAATTTTTCAACCAAAAAAATTGTATAAAGAACTGAAAGAAAAAGACCTCTTTTTTCAGCATTCAAAATACGGGCTTTTTACCCTTGGCTTATTCATTATTTCGATTTTTATCGCTAAGTCTATTCTAAGCACATTAGAACCAGTTGGCAAAGATCTGCTTACTTTTCTTGTTGAGCATGATATGTTATTTTTCTTAATTCTATCTGGATATTTTTTTTCTTTTGATGTGGTTTCACATGGATTTGGTTGGTCAACTGCCTACCTTACGTGGAAAAAAGGCTCTTTTTCATCACATTTTTTGGATGTCAAAAAATCGTACATATATTCGTCAACTCTGTTGCCTTTGTTATTGATTCCATTTGTCAATATAGTCACTAGTTTTTATACATTGTATTTGCAAACAATTGCTCAGAGTGTATTTTTAGAGGAAAATATCAAGCAAATTTTGTGGATTAGAAGCTTTGGGATACTCTTCGATATCCTGCTCACATTTTATGTCCTCGAAACAGCCAGAATTATTATGTATGCTGTAATATAATATCTAATCGTTCTCCACTCGTGGCGCCAAAATAAAGCTAAGCATCACTCTATCGACCACTTTATACTCGAGTTTCAAAGGATAATCCTTGTTGAAATAGATGTTCACCTCATCGGCAATCTTGGATCCGGCGATCATTTTTTTCAGATACTCAATGCTATACTTCGATCGGATCTTTTCGGTTCCCTGATTTACTATCTTTATGTCCTTGCTTTCAGGCATCTCGATATTTGCATGGCTTAGATCGCCTTGTGCATGCACGATGAATTTCTTTGGCTCGGCGATGAATGAAACAGACTCAGAAACGACATCAGCATCCTCAATTGCTTCATTGAGGAAAGAAGAAGGCATCGTTACATGGACTGGGAATTTCAATTCTGGCACTTTCTGCTCCTTTTCGTCGAGTTCAATGATTGGAAGGCTAAATGTCCTTGTCGATGTTCCCTTGAGCTCGATCTTTAATTTGTTTTCTTGGTCTAATTCCACCGTTAACATGTCGTTAGGCTTTGCCCTTCGCATGATCTGTTTTAGGTTTCCAAGATTGATCGCGATCTCAACGTCTTTTTGAACGATATATTCGGTGCAGGTGCTGCTCAGTAGCTTGAAAATGACCATGGCAACATTGGCAGGATCCATGGCAACAAGCTCTAAAGCATCCTTAGTTGCCCGAAACCGCGCTTCATTGACAAGATCAGAAATAATGCTCACGCTCTCCTTGAAAAATTTTGGCTCAGCAAGCGTTAATTTCATTACTACCACACTCGTGCTAATTGAGGGTAATTTATATGTTTTGCTATATTGGACTGACGGTTGGAGCGCGCCTAGACCTATCCTCTTTTCATTATTTTTCAATCGTTTCCCCTTTGGTTTCTTTGTCATTGGAATCGATTCTGCCCTTAAACCTTAAAAAAGCTAGAATATTTAGGCTCGGCCCAGGGAATCGCGAGTAAACTCACTTTGCTCGTTTGGGTACCTGCCTCGCCATTATGCTAGAAACCCAAAGAACTCGCCTGCAATGGGGGAGAGAATCGCTCGTATTATCCTCTAATATATGATTTAAAATGCCTAAAATTCGCACACAATCTTTTTAAAGCAACTATTATTCTAATCAATATATGCGGAGGTGCCGGAGCGGCCAAACGGGGCAGTTCTTTTAGCTTACGTGCTAAGGAAGCCTAAACTCAAGTCATTGAGTGTGGGGTCCAAAAGACCAATGACATACTCGTGGGCCATCTGTTAGCTTAGTGCTTACACAGGTTCGAATCCTGTCCTCCGCATTATTTTTTCTAGAACTGTCTGATTACCAAGAAACTATTGGCATGCGCCTACCGCAGCATAGATGACATCTGCATTCTTGCAAGCTTCGCATCTATTCAAAAAAGTCTTTGTGCACCATTCTTCATTACAATTGTCTTTTCCTTTGTCATAAACACCACAAATTGGATCATTATTCTCGGAACAGATTGTATAGTATCGCTCCGATTCCTGACAATATGACCCACCAGTTGCCCACGCAGGCAATTCACATCCGCATCCACATTTGTTCTCAAAACGCTTTTCCAAGGGTTTGCATTCAAACGCATTCTTGCATTGCTCTGCATTCCTTCCCCAATAATCCCTTCTTGGATCGCCATAATCGCAGAAATCATCAGGCATCTCTGGGCACGCTTCAAATTTGCAGTCAGCACCAACGCGCATGACAATGCTGCCATCAGGACAAATCTTGTTGTCCCTTGGGCAATTTTGCAGGCTGTATTGCACTTTTTCTTGGTCAGTCATTGCTCCTTTTCCTGCACAGCCAGATAATACGACTAAGAGAACAAATGAAAATATTATCCATGAGGTCTTGTGCATATTCATCCCCCTATTGTGGATGTGAGAAATAAAAAGCTTTTTATATTGAATTGTGCGAAGAGAGCATATGGCCAATGACAAGAAAACCATATTCATCATCATTGTGGTGGTCATACTCTCGCTTTTCGTGCTCAGGCAGATGTATTGGATCAATTATTTTGTCTGGGAAGTCCTTAACTTGCTTGTCGTTTTGTTTATCGTATACCTAGTATACAAGAACTGGGATGATATCAAGCGGTTCTGGAAAAAGATGACGAAATAGACAATTCTGGTTCTGCATATTTTTCCTATCTTATTGGGAACTGAAATGGAAATCGTGAATCATCAAGCGGAGAAAATAAGTTTATGGCGTACCAAGCATCGTTCTTATGATAGTGATCGTTGAATACCTGCGCGCCTTTTTTGAGAAGAGAATCTCCTCTTTGCGACTCTCCCTCTTTATTGTAGAGGATACCTAAGAGCTGCAGGGCCGCGCCGTGCTTCTTCATCTGAGGATACCTGCCGAATGCCAATTCAAGATATCCAAGGGCAAGGCTGTTTTCATTGAGTTTTTGCAAAGAATCGCAGAATCTATAGTATGCCTCGGGAAGCAGGTGCTCATAGGCCCTCTTATCGATGTCTGCATGCAGAGCTTTCGAGAATCGAAGCGCATTAGGATCTATTTTCAGTGCCTGGCTCAGGTAATGCGTTGCGCTCTCATGGTTTCCAAAGCAAGATTCTGAAATGCCAACGAGAGCGCCGCTTAGGGGATCGTCTGGGTTTTGTTCCAGGAGCGTCTTTGCGATACCTCTTGCCTTTTCCTTCTCATTGAGTTTTTGATAGGCACACGCTGCAATAGCATCTCTGGTCAATCCATTGTATTGAAGCGAAGGGATCTGCAGCGTATCTAATCCAAGTCTTGCATCACCTTCAGCGATAGCCCTAAGGCCAGCTCCTAAGAATGCTTTTTCTATAGGAAGCGGATCCCTTATACTTTCAAGAGACACGCCATTTCTTTGGGCTGATGATTCAAAGTATTGCTCAAGGCGTTCATGGAGCGTGCGCGGCGCCATCAGATGACTTGCAGCATAAACCCTAAAATCAAGATCATGCGGCAATTGCTCCAGTGCCTCTATCTTATTCACATCAGAATCATAGTGCAGATCCTTGAAAATGACATTTTGATCCGAAGAGATATGCACTGCGCAGATAAAAGCTATCTCAGGTTCATTCGCAGCGGATATAAGCGCTTGTCCCAGATGGGTCCACGCATTGCTAGGGTTTTTTCCCGCCTTTTTCCCCTTCGCATCAAACATTTTAAGTCGTTTAGGAAGACTGTAATAGTCTGGTCCAGCCTCCATATGCTCTGCCGCCATAAGTAGATGATGGTTGGGATCTCGATTGTCCATATGCCACAGCGCTTCGTTCAAATGATATGCCGCAAGCCACCCATTGGCTTTAGATTGCCTAAGTGCCTTAGCTACGTTAAGTGAATAATAGAAATACCCCTCCTCAAAGGGCTCAAAATCAACATGAGAAACTACATATGTATGGATGAATTTTCCCAGCAATTCATTTTTCTTGGACATGCTTATTTCAAAAAAGGTCAGAAAGAATGGAATATCGCAACCTTTAAAAATCTTTCACTATTCCTAAGTGGTTATAAACAGGATATCTATGGATAAACAACTAAGCTCCACGGAAAGATATGGTGCATGGGTCAAGGATCGCTATCCTAATCCTGCTATTGGACATCCGCTCAATAGTTTCATTGCCTATGACTCCATGCAGGGAAAGACACTAGATGTTGCGCATCGCTTTTTGCTCTATACCGAATCAGGCTATACTGTGATCCTCAATGGACAGACCGGCATTGGGAAATCAGTATTGCTCGAATATGCCTCAGCACAAACTGGAAAACCGATGTTTCGGGTCCCTCCTGTAAAAGAGCTAAGGTATAGCGAAGTTGTCGGCTCTCTCATGGAGACTCACGATAAAAGCATCATATTTACACCAGGTCCTTTGCTTCGATTTCTCATAGCCGATAAGGCATATCTTGCATTTGATGAGATGGCAAATCTCAATTCAAGAGTTGCAACGGCTCTGCATGATGTCTTACAATACAAGGGGGTTGAAGTGGAAACGCATGAAGGTTTGGTGCAGCTAACGCCAAGCCCTGGCAAACACAGCATTGTTGGTTCAGGGAATTTTTCCTATCAAAAGCCAAACTTCAGCAAGGCTACGTTACAAAGATGCGTGTTCATAGAAATGCCAAGATTGGAAGGCAAGTTGCTCGAAGATGATCTTCGTGAAGCGCAGCCTCAAAAGACCATGGCAGAGCATAAGGAGCTTGTTGATCGGATGTATCCCTGGAAATCAGAAGGCACTTTACATCCTCTTAAGGTGGATTATCGATGGATGGACGCAATAAACGATGGCCAGGAGAAGCAGGACGTTTTGGTCGAGCTTGGCAAGGACATTGTCAATGCCTGCTCTCGTTATAAAGGATTTTCAGGGATCTCAGTCGATCTGAGCAATGCTGCGCTTAAACGAATAATCTCACTCTATTCTCCCTTTATAGGGCTTGCGAGCTTTAAGGACATTGTTCTTGAGAATCTGGTGAATCCTATCACTGTTGAGCACCCTCATATGCAAGATGAGAAGAAAGCGTTTTCGGATCAGATACTCGCGCTTGTCGATAGACATTCTAAGAAATTATTCGATAGAAAATCGAGGTAATTCATGGCTGAGCTAAGCCTATTATCTTGGGCAAGGGAGATTCCCCCATTGTACTGGAATATTTTGCTCTCAGCAACTGGCGGCCTAACACTAGCGACGCTAGCTAGGACAATTGCGCCGCATGCAAGGATTTATCACCATGCTTCCAAGGGTATTCTATCAAGAACGCCTAAAGAGTTGCGTCAACTAGAATCGATCCTGGCAGACCCTATAGGCCAGCTTGAGAGTCTCGAAGAAGATACCTTTCGGGCATTTGAAGGAGAAGAAATCGACATCGCTGCAAGAATCCAAGGCCGGCTTGAAGAGCGTGCCGGAAACCTGTCAGAAAAACCCTTTTATCGAAAAGAAGAGCACGACCCACTATCCAAAGTAAAATATGTGGTCGCATATGCTAACACCGATATCAGCCAAAAAGGAATTGATGCAAGGCTGATTGCAGCCGCGCTTGCAGGGCAGATCAGAAAGCAAGGCAAGGAAGTAGGACTCTATGCGATCGGAACTGATACTATAGAGGTTAGAGCTCCCTATCAGAGAACGGCCTTTAGCCTGCAAAGACAAAGCGGGTTTAATCTATATCATGCTCTTGAAGACCTATCTCAACGGATGGGTGATGACCCCACTTATTTCTTCTGCATCATGAACGCTAATGCAATCATATCGGATCCTTCGAGAAAAAGGTCAGCTAGAAATAACACTCTTATCTCGAATAAGATCGTGCACACCTATATCGACATAGGTACGTTTGATAAAGAAAAAGCAGCTTATACAAACACCATACAGGCTGCATACCATAACATCGATGGAAAATACGGTGCAATCGTTGCAAATCTTCCCAATATCCTTTTAGAAAGCGCGCAGCGCATGCGAAGCGTGACCAAGCAATGCTAAACTCAAGGAAGAATCTATTGCGAAGCTCCAAGGCAAAGTACATGTCAAGCGCTGCTTTAAGCGGCCTTCTAATTTATGGTTTCATCCATCTTCGATCAACCTCTTTGACCGTCTTGATAGACACCTATAGACCAACCCCGCAAGTAACTACTGATCCTGGCGTTTATCTGAATAATTACCTAATACCTCTTTCAAAAATGAAAAATCAAAGGGAGATCGAGATACCTTATGGGGTTTTTAGCAGCAATGCAAATGATCTCTCGATCCTGGTAAATGGCGTCCAATACGAGGCGCATCTTTTTTCGAATAAGGGTTCAGGCAATTTCCTCGAGGCTCGTCTTGATCCTGCAAAGAAGCATAATGAAGGCATAGATGGCATAACTCTTAGAGGCAATCTTCATTTTCCTTATACGATTAAGATCATCGAGAAAATACCCAACATTGATGCAAGAAAAGAATATACAGTGAAACTAACTCCATGAGCATTTCCTATAATTACAAGCGCATTGCTATCGCCGGAGTAGTAGTAGGCAGCGCCGCAGGCATTTCGCTCTTAGGCATTCCGCCAGTGCGTGAGATCAAAAAAGTAGAGGTACCCATCGAACTAAAGATGCATGAAAAATCGGGCTATGATGCCAGCAACTTTGCGTATATGCGCATATCATCTAATAATAAAGAACTTTGTTCTTTTCCGGCAACAACTGCTATCAGAAACTACTTTGGAGACTCCAACAAATATGTTGAGAGAACAAATGTTGCCCTGGAAGTGTGCAACGTTCCAGCAAGCGCCAAGCTGCACGTTGAGATCAGTTATCCCTATCAGCCCGATGCGAATACCATCGATACAAGCGTGCAGACATGCGGCCCCTTTGAAGAGAATGGAGAAAGATGGCATGCGCATTGCACGCTCGATGCACTCTTTCATCAAAGACAGCTTTTCACCTATCAATCCCTTCAGAAAATACCGTTCACCCATGAGGGAAATATGAAGGCAGAGCGTGGAGAGCATCAGCGAAATGCAGACCGTTTTGACGTGCTATTGGTGCGATAATGTCAATTGACGATTCGATAAAGGATTCAAGGAACAAGAAACGAAAGAGAAACTGGCTACCATTCGTTGGGATGGAGGGCATGATTCTTCTTGCCTATAATTATGGGTGCAACCGAGCGCCTTCTCCACCACCCCTGCCTGCCCTAGGAGACTCTCAGGCTGGTCAGGGCCTTATCGAAAAGGGCCTGCCATCGCGAGGCGCTGGAAGAGAGCATGCGCATCTTAGGGATCTCAACTATCTTGCCCATCTGCAGGAAGCAGAGCGTATCCAGTACTCTATACTAATTCCTGAAGGAATAAGACCAGAGCCACAAGGAATCTTGGAACTCAACGTGCCGCAGACACTCGACAGGACAATAGCCACCAAAGGGCATCTGCTCTTCAACAGAAGGACAAGCTATATCCAGCCACGGCCGGTTGCCGATGAAGAAAATGAGTCTCGCGATGCTGTAGTGCTGCTTGATGTCTCTGGCAGCATGAGGCATTTTGTAAAAGCCAGATACGCTCACCGGGCGCTGACACCTCCTGAAGAGAGAAACCATTGCATCAGAGTCCTAGAAAAGATGGTTACTGAAGGGCTTATTTCCAGTGACTCAAAAGAGTATACGCAAAAAAGAGCAGAAGGAAATAGTTCATGCTTGCATACGCTATTGCAATCCACCGATCGTTACAATCAACTCAAGTTAAAACGCATCATAGAAGGTACGGTTGGCATTGGCGAAAATTCCAACACATTTGAGACAATAAGCATGCCTTCAGTGGCTGCAATAGCGGTCTCAAGATACTACCTTTCAAAAGGGGGTTTTGTAAATGGCGTTCTTTTCAATTATAGGTCATACTACACCAATTTCACTACAGACATCAATCGCCTTGCCAAGCACTTTTCGGTAAATCCTGATGGAGGGACGGTTCTTGACGCCAGGGACCTAGTACGTTATATTCAGCAACACCGCATGAAAAACAGGCCTCTTGATATCGTGCTGATAAGTGATCTTGAGATAGAAAACCTGCATCAAATAGTTAACCATACTCTGCAGCTTGCAAAATTCGGGAGAATGTATGTCGTGGAAGCTGGCGGAAAAACAAAAGGCGGCGTTGTGACTTCATATTTCGGTAGCAATGCCTATAGAAGCGCACTGCATAATTTCGATGACCTCTACACATTTTTCAAGAACTTCACCCAAGGCCAGCAAGGCAAACCTTAGACGACTCAAAGCGGTTTTTCTATACTAATTCAGCACATTAATAAATCAAAAAATCTTATCTATCTCATGGAATCCAAAAAAATCGCTTTAGTCACAGGAGCAAACAAAGGTATCGGCTTTGAAGCATGCAGGCAGCTTGCTAAAAACGATTTTAAAGTAATCCTCACGGCGCGAGATCAAAAGAAAGGCATGAAGGCGGCAGAAACCCTGCAAAAGGAAAATCTCGACATAGTTTTCCATCAATTGGATATCACTGATGAAAAAAGCATAGATGTAGCTTTCTCTTTCATAAAGAAGGAGTTTGGAAAACTTGATGTCTTGGTAAATAATGCAGCCATCCTTATCGATCCAAAGGAAACATCAGATATCGACGCGATCAGAAAAACTTTTGATACGAATACTTTGGGATCCTATAGGATGTGCAAAGCAGCATTGCCTTTGATGATAAAAAATAACTATGGAAGGATCATTAACATCTCTTCAGGCATGGGTCAGCTTTCAGATATGGGTTCTGGCTATCCTGCATATCGCATCTCAAAGACAGCCTTAAATGCAGTTACAAGAATCTTTGCCTCTGAAACCTCTTCATACAACATCAAGGTCAATTCCATGTGCCCTGGCTGGGTAAAAACAGATATGGGCGGGCAAAATGCTCCACGAACGCCTACATTAGCGACAGAGACCATTGTTTGGTTGGCAACCTTACCCGCGCAGGGGCCGAGCGGAACGTTTTTTAGGGATAAAAAAAAGATAGAGTGGTGAGATCATTGAATTTTTTGTGTTTTAATTTCTAAAAAATTGCTCTGTATCGTTGGAACTGTAATATTAATAAATGCAGCAGCTAAAAGCATCTTAAAATGATCGAAATAACCGCAGTCGGAGGATATTCTGAGGTTGGCAGGAACTGCACTGCTATAAAAGTTGACGATGAGATCATAATTGTGGACATCGGCCTGCATCTTGAGAATTATGTGAAACTAACAGAAGATGAGGATGCCATAAAGATAAGCCCTGGCCAGCTTATAGCGGTTGGAGCGATCCCCGACGTCTCGATTCTCGATTCACAAAAAGATAAAGTGAAGGCTATTGTGATAAGCCACGCTCATCTCGATCACGTGGGAGCAGTGCCTTATCTTGCGAATCGCTTCAAAGCCCCAATCTATGGAACTCCCTTTACCATGGAAGTTCTGCAGACGATGCTCAAAGATGATCAAACCAAATTGCAAGGCGATATCAAAGTGGTGAATACAAACGCCAAGACCAAAATCACAGACAACATTAACCTAGAACTTATTCACATAACCCACTCAACACCGCATACTGCGCTTGTGGCCCTGCATACAAAATATGGGGTAATCCTTTATGCAAATGATTTCAAGCTCGACATGCATCCAACGCTAGGAAAAGCCCCCAATTTCGAGCGTCTAGAACAGATAAGTAAGGAGAATATTCTTGCGCTCATTTGCGAGTCTACCTACGCAGACGTTGCCAGCAAGACACCTTCAGAAAGCGTTGCAAAGGAAATGCTTAAGGATGTGATGTTTAATGTGCACAATGAAGACAACCTAATCATCGTGACCACGTTTTCCTCTCATATTGCTCGCCTGAAATCAATTGTTGAATTCGGAAAAAAATTGAATCGAAAAGTGATCTTCATGGGGAGGTCGCTCGCAAAATACTCTTCCGCCGCGCAAAATGTCGGGCTTATCGATTTTACCAAAGATGTAGAGGTTGTCAAGTTCAGCAAGCAAATCGAGAAAAGGCTCAAAAAGATAGATTCAGAGAGAGAAAAATATGTACTCGTGGTAACAGGCCACCAAGGCGAGCCAAAATCGGTGCTGCAACGCATCGTTACCGGATACATTCAATTCAAGCTTTTGCCTGATGATAATGTCATATTCTCATGCAAAGTCATCCCAACACCAATCAATATAGCGAATCGTGAGGCCCTAGAAACCGATCTTAAGCAAAGGGGCGTTCGCATCTTCAAGGATATCCATCAATCAGGCCACGCCGCGCGAGAGGACTTACGCGAATTCATTAACATTGTAAAGCCAAGGACAATAATTCCAGCCCATGGAACCGAGCATATGACCAAGGCTTTAGCAGATCTTGCAATCGAGATGGGATACAAACAAGATTCTGTGTTTCTTCTGAAAAACAAGCAGAGTGTTCGGGTACAGTAATCCCAGCATTTCGTTCTAAACATTTTTCAAAATTCATTACGTAAATAAAATAATAGGCAAAAGTTTTAGCATCCTCGGATCGAGCCTTTTAAGCCTGGAAGCGAGTGTGTTACGGGGATTGCATCGTCAAAATTAAGTTAGTAATAACAAGAATCATTCCGCCTCCGGCAAAGTTTTGTGCGTTGCCTTCGCTCTCTCAACATGTCAAAAACCACCGGTGAATTGCTGGTGCATGATACTTTGACTGCACTTTGAGTGGTTTTTGAGCACGCTCGGAATGCCACTTAAGTGGTGCTCACAGGTAAACCGCCATTCCTAAAATAGCGGCATTCCGACATGCTAAAAAATCGAAGATTTTTGGCACCCAGAAAATCTCCGGATTTTCTTGGGTACGCTGCGGCACCGCATAATAATAACCCGGGGTTGAGGAACGAAACCCCTTTTTCCCAGGGTAGATACGCTGGCGAGAAGATGCTAAAACTTTTGCATAGAAGGAAACAAAATCAATGACAAAATTTGTGCATCGATATTAATAAGGAAATTTATAAGAAAGAAACAAGAATTACTGCAATCCTTTAAGCTTCTCTTCGATCACAGCAAGCTCAGCTGACAATTTATCCAGCTCACTTGACCCGGATCTTTTCGCATGCTCCCTTCGAGCAGCTTGCTTTTTCTTATTCTTTTTTGGAGAACTTGTATG
>CAZFPU010000002.1:17201-35118 GCA_964521145.1 uncultured Methanosarcinales archaeon
CTTGTATGATCATGATGCTCTGGCACGGATACTACAGGGGTAGGAGCTTCTCGCACTTTTGCTTCTGGCACCAATGCCTTAAGCGCGTTGATATGCTTGCTGATATCGCGAATATTCTTTCTTAGCTGGGCCACCTTTGAGGCTTTTTTGTGTCTCAATTCCTTGAATTTCTCAAAGCGCTGCAGACTTTCAAGAATGATGCGAAGAGTCTCTAGAATAGATCGTTTGACCTCTACTGGTTGTCCAACTTCCACGAAATAGAGCTCTTCAGTTTGCTTTGCCATTTAATACATGCTTTCAGGTTCAAATAGGGTTTTATCCATCTCACCTAGCTTTCTTTCGATATCTTGCAGGGTCTGCTGCCACATCTGCATCTCCGCATCCTCGCTACTTTTGACATCTTGAAGCTCAGCTAAAGTCCTTTTCGCTTCATTGATCCTGTCTCGAATCAATTCCATGATATCAACAACATCTTTGTAATCATCGATCTTGACAAACACCGCTGCATCTTTTTTCATATGGTCACCTGTCAAAACCACCAATCTGAAATTAGTGGTCTTATTTCTTTATTTGCACATTGAGGTGGTTTTGAGCACACTCGGAATCCCGATGTGTGTACCGCCAGTAATTACTTATTAACGACGTCGGGATTCCGACGTTTTGAATATAGTTTGTTCAATGAATAGGATCTTCTTTTGGATATCGACTAGTGTCGATTTGTACCTATCAAACATGCGATCATTGCTCTCTTCGCTGACCAGAACGGATTCTACCGATTCAGATGCTCTTTTTGCATCCATTCGAATCGATCCCAACCCTTCTGAGATCGCTTTGAACCTATCGATACGGATATAGATGGGGCCTTTGGCAATCCGCTTGTGCGTGAGAACCGCCCGCTCATCACTGAGCGCTTCTTTTTCCATGTTTTGATATATCCTATCATACGAAGGGGTTTCTGATTTTTTCTTGCGAGGAGGAGTTGGAGCTATTGGAGAGGTTGGCTCTGGAAACTGTGTGTTGGCATAGCTGCTGCCCGCATCTTTTGGTATCGAAGGGGGCATGTAATCTTTATCTTGCAGCAATTCGTCGTTATAATCCTTGTATGAAGGCCTACCCAAATCCTGTGAATCAGAAAAATCAGAGCTATAGTCATCTTGCTTATCCATTGGAGGCATATCAGAGAAGCTAGGCATGCTCGCAAAATCATCCTTTACGCTAAATCCAGACCCTTTAGGAGGAGCCGGTGGCATGTCCATGTCCTGCATTGGCGGCAAATCAGCCGATTTTGGCTTGCCTTTCTGCAAGAATTTCAAAAATCCCATCTAGTACGCCCCATAATACAAATCAACCCAGAATATTTATTAAGTTTTAGTATCATTTTAGAATAGTAAATCACAATAATGCTTAAATAGAAGTCCGCAAGGAGCGCTGGTAATGAATGCGTGGTGGTGGCTTACAACCTTTTTCCTGTGCTCTACTACAGGCAATGCGCTCATTATCAGCGAGATACTCTACAATCCCAATGGTTCAGATGAAGGCAAGGAGTGGGTCGAGATCTTCAATGATGGGCAATCGAGCACCAATTTGCAGAACTGGACGTTTTTTGAAGGTAGTACCCATCATGCTTTAAGCGTAACGCAAGGAAGCTTTATTCTTTCAAGGAATTCGTATGCGGTTATTGCCGACGATGCATTGCTGTTCTTGCAGGAATATACAAACTATACCGGGATGGTTCTTGACTCATCATGGGGGTCGTTAAGCAATAGCGGTGAATATCTTGCTATATTCAACTCCGTGGGGCAACTCATCGATGGATTGAATTATTCCAACTACATTGATTCAGAAGATGGTCACTCCATTGAAAAATATCAGGGTGGGTGGAATTCAAGCCCATTGCTTGGTGGAAGCCCTGGCTTTGTTTCTAACTTTTCAACTGCGCCTTTTGAAAATTACAATGCTACCAATCCTCCAACAATCCCTCCAATAACTAATCAGACTAATGACAATGAAACCAATGTGACACCTGGCAATGAAACCACAATTCCTACTACTAATCAAACAGTCCCCACCAGCACCCCTACCAACAGCACTCCAATAAACAATACAAACCCAATAAACGCGAATACTACGCTTCCATCAGAAACTGACAGTGAAAATAATACGCAAAAAGGCATCTCTTTGAAAGTAAATCTTGACGATGTACTCTACAAGGATATCGCATATACATCTCTTTTTGAAATAAAAAACCTCGATCATGTAACTGGAATAACTGGTAACATCACGCTCGTTTTCTCCTATTCCATCATGCATGCAAACAAAACCATACAGAATGAGATGATAACCATACACGGGCTCAATGAGAAAAAGACGGCGGGAACAGGCCTTTTTGAGCCCAATGAAAGCGGGTTCTATACTATTTCTGGCGCAATGATCAGCACAAGTGTCAATGATTCAAATCTTTTGGACAATACGGATTCAAAAATCGTTGAAGTGCTAGACACTGGATCCATCCCTTGTAATATTTCCTTGCATGTTTTCACGGATGCCTTGATCTATAACGAGACTCAGACTGCCGACCTCATCCTTGAGCTCAACAACGAAAGCATACCGTTCACGATCGAATACTGGGTAGAAGATATTTTTGGAGAGGTTTTTAAGAATAAAGTAAACACAACCAATTCAAATAAAAAATCATGGAAGACCAATATTGATGACGAGGATAGGGCATTATATTTCAAAGCAAAAACATATCCGATGTGCGCCGATGTGGACACTGCTGACAATGAAAACAGCGTGCTATTTATCGTAAAGAGCGATCCTCTATCGCGATCAGAAAAAACAAGCGCAAAAACAGATTCAAGCGTTGAAATAGAGGATATCGAAGATGATGTGTCGTTTGGGGAAAACATCGATGTCAATGTGCTCATCTACAAGGGCAACACAAGAAAGCAGGTGCTTGAGCTCTGGATCGAGGGTAAGGGCGATACCATAAGTGAAACAACTAAAATAAAGCTCGATGATACCTTCAGTACATTCGATGGCAGAGTACCAATCCAATTAAAGCCAAACTGCGATGCAAAATACGAGGATGGAAATTATGATGTAGTGATTGAAGGCCTTGGGCTAAAAGATGAGAAGCGCATCAAAGTCAAAGGGATAGCCAAGGGCTCATGTGATTCCAAGAAAGTGGCAGCATCGGCAGGCTCAACTAGCAGCAATCAAGAGTTGGTCTTTAAGATCACTTCCCAAAAGATCGATACCTTTGGGCTGCATACTGATGTACTCATCGAAAACAGCGATGACCAACCTGTCGGTCTGGTGCTCTGGAGTTACATCTATAGGGGATCTACTTCCTATTCAGGCGATCGCGAAGAAAACAAACAATCATTGACGTTACAGCCAGGCACTAGTAGGACTATAGCTCTTACCAATTCGCTAGATGATGCCCCAGCAGGCTCCTACAAAATAAAAGTCCTTCTGAATAAAAACAGCCAGAAGACGAACAAAGAGATCACACAGAATGTAACAATTGGGCAAGATTCCCAGATAGCGAGTGCCAGATCAATAAACCTCAAATCGGCGCAGGATCTGCAGCCAACAGAGCATGAAGGCATTTCTGAGGGCGCTATTCCAGAAAACAAGCTTTTGTACCTCTCAAGCACCGAAAAGGCAAAATACTTCATACCTCATTTCTTTTTCATCATATTTGTGGTGCTTTTGCTTGTATTTGTGCTTAGGAAATAATCTGCCAGGATGCAAACTGCAGTTATGCGCCGCGCAGTGCCTTGTAACTTTAAAATCAAGACTCAAGTCGCGGCACTAAAGAAGCAGGGCACCAATGGCTCGGTCTAAATATCTAGCCTGATTTTTTTAAAGCAGCACAAGCCTTATTCCAACTCTCTATTCACTTATTTCAAAACAAAATCCGAGTCAAAACCTTTTTATAGATTACGGCCGATGCCAATCATATGACCCAAAATCCCGCTGATGAATCCTCGCATTTGCGCTGCGCCGTCATAATTGAAGTACTGGGCAAACCTAAAGAGCATGTGGAAAAGACCATTAGAGACTATGTCGAGAAAATCCGCCATGATGACAACCTGATCCTGCTCAAAGAGCATTTTTCGGATGCGAAGGAGAAGGATGAGTTTTTCACCATCTTTGTTGAGTTGGAGCTTGTGATAAAAGGCTTGCACAACTTAGTGGCATTTTGCTTCGAATACATGCCCTCATCAGTTGAGATAATAAAGCCTAGGCACTTTTCCCTGCAAGGTAATTCAATTGAGGCGTTCATCAATAACCTGCAGGCACGGTTGCATGAAGTTGATATGGTAGTAAAGAATCTAAGGTCTGAAAACCAATTCATGAGAAAGAACATGAACTCAGCAGTAAAGAATTTGATCTTGCTTAGCATCGCAACGCAAAATCTTACTATCGAGCAGCTTGCCAAAGTGACTGGAATACATGAAAAGGAACTTACGATCTTTACCGATCAATTAGTCAAAGACAAAAAAATCAAAAAAGAGGATAGCCACTATATTCTAGCCACGAAATGACCTTAAAGAAACAGATAGAGTCCCTGCTTTTTGCCGGCGGCAAGAAGATGAGCATCGAGGAGCTAGCGAAGCTTACCAAATCAAAGATAGATAATGTCAAGAAGGCTTTGGTTGAGCTAAAGACATCGTATGATGATTCTGATTCGAGCCTGCAGCTCATGAATGAGGGCGATTTCTGGAAACTCCAAGTAAGGGAGCAATTTTTGCCGCTTGTAAGAACTATCGTCGCGGAAACCGAGCTCTCAAAGACGGTCATGGAGACTTTGGCAGTCATTGCGTTCAAATACCCAATCAAGCAGTCAGAACTTATCAAGATTCGAACCAACAAGGCCTATGATCACCTCAAGGAGCTTGAAGAGATGGGATATATTACCAGGCAAAAGCACGGTAGAAGCAATCTCATCAAATTATCGCAAAAATTCTTCGAGTATTTTGATCTGCGAGAAGAGCAGCTCAAGGAAAAATTCAAGGATTTTCGAAGCATAGCAGAGGCAATTGAGGGCAAGGAAAAAGAAATTGAGACCTTGCGTGATAGGCAAAAGCAGGAAGCGGCAAAAGAGCAGACCATCGAGCAAAAGGAAGCTACTATCCAGCAGGAGATCGAATCATTAGATACCTATGAAAGTCCACAAGGGGTGCAGGAAGTCATCGAGGATGCGCAAAAATTAGGGGAGCTTGAAGTCATCGATGAGCCAGAAGAAATTGAAATTGATGCGGAGCGCGAGCGAATCAAAGCAATCCAAGAAGTTGAGATAAAAAAACAGCAGGAAAAAGAGGAAGAAGAGAAACGACTTGAAAGCGAATTCTCGCAAGCAAACCAGGCGCTCGAGCAAATCGTCGATGAGAAGGTAGAAGAGCTGCTCAACCCAAAAGAGGAGAGCGAAGAGACTGAAGAAAGCGAAGAGAAGCCCCTGCCTGTCAAGGAAGCCAAAGAAGCAGAAGGTGAAGAGCCCCAAGACCTTCTTGAGGCTGCAATGGAAGCGACACAAAAGAAAAAAGACCAGAAAGATAAAGGGGATAAGAAATAATGCTGCTGCTTCGCTGTCCTCAATGCAAGCACACGATGAAATACCAGTCAACGACCAATTCTATCATTGGGAAGAGGAAATCCTGCGTGTATTGCGGGAAGAGTTATGATATCAGAAAATCAATTGTGCAGGAAATAAAGCAATAAATCACGTTTTGATAAAGATTGATTACTTTTTGTTCGATTTTTTCAGCTTGACCTTTACTCATTATTTAAACATCGGAATTCCACCATTTCTATGGATGGTGGCTTACCGTGAGTAAACATTGAGTGGAATTCCGAGTGTGCTCAAATGTCGGAAGGTGCCAATAGTTATTATCATTTGAAGGCAACTTCCGACCACCCCGAAAATTGAAAATTTTCGATGAACCACTCGCTTGTGAAGCCACCATATCATGCCACCGGTGTTTCACCGGTTGTTTTTGACAAATTCTAAAAGAATATTGTTTTTGTTTCCATTGGTACATCTTTGGTATCCTTTCCCCATCTTTCTTTATTTTAGAATTTTTTTTGAATTGGTTCTTTATTGCTTTCAAACATCCTTTTCTTTGGTAAAGCCAATTATATAGCCTTTTGTTTTGATATCTTAGTGCAATAAAACAACTAACCAATAAATACAAGGCATGAAAATTTATTAGAATCAATAATCGAAAACCAGCCCAGCGTTTCAGACTTTCTTGCGTATCTTTTTTTCTTTTTTCAACTGTCTTTATTCATTTTCTTTATAAATAAACTATCTATTATATTCTATATAGAAAATAAATATCTAAAATCATAACACTTATAAACCCTTTAGATACTTTATTTATCGTCGGAAAATAACATTCCTTTCTTAGAGAAAAATGGACAAAGAAACCAATGAGAAACTAGATGGCCAAATGAACTCTGGAACACTCATAGTTCCAAGAAACATTGAGCAGGAGATGAAGCAGTCCTATCTCAATTATGCCATGTCAGTTATCGTGGGGAGGGCTTTGCCCGATGTTCGTGATGGATTAAAACCGGTGCATCGAAGAATTCTCTACACGATGCATCGTGCCGGTCTTGCCCATAATAAGCCATTTAGAAAAAGTGCTTTCATCGTGGGAAGAACGATGTCGGATTTCCATCCGCACGGTGACGCTGCAATCTATGACTCATTGGTTCGTTTAGCCCAAGATTTTTCCATGCGTTATCTCATTGTAGATGGCCAAGGAAATTTTGGAAGCCTTGATGGTGATAATCCTGCCGCTATGCGTTATACTGAAGCGAGGATGAAAAAGCTTGCCGAGGAATTAATGCAGGATATCGACAAAAGAACCGTTATCTATGTCCCTAATTTCGATAACTCTGCAAAAGAGCCAGAAGTGCTTCCTGCGAAAGTCCCTAATCTCTTGATCAATGGTTCCTCAGGGATTGCAGTTGGTATGGCAACCAATATTCCACCGCATAACATGCATGAAATCTGTGATGCGACGATTGCCTATATCGACAACCCTCAGATCACTATCGATTCATTGATGCATTATGTCAAAGGGCCTGATTTTCCAACCGGAGCGACAATCTGCGGAAGCAACGGGATCGTCAATGCATATAAGACCGGTAAAGGTAAGGTCGTTGTTCGCGCAAAGATCGATGTTGAGGAAAAGAAAGGGATGTCGCAGCTTATCGTGACTCAAATCCCTTACATGGTCAATAAGGCGGAGATGATAACCCAGATAGCCGATCTTGTTAGAGACAAGAAGATTCTAGGCATATCTGATATCCGAGACGAATCGGATCGGGATGGCATTCGCGTTGTCGTAGAGCTCAAAAGAGATGCGCAGCCAGAAGTCATGATAAACCAATTGTACATGCATTCTCGCTTGCAGACTACGTTTGGCATAACCATGGTAGCACTCGTGCATAACGTGCCGCAACTGCTCAATCTTGGAGAGCTCATTGGCCATTATGTCGAGCATCGAAAGGATATTGTAAAGAAACGAACGTTATTCGATCTCAACAAAGCCCAGCAGCGAGCGCATATTTTGGAAGGACTGTTAGTTGCCCTAAAAAGCCTTGATCTGACTATTAAATTGATCAAAGAAAGCAAGTCAGTTGATGAAGCCAAGAACAAACTCATCGCCAAATTCCTACTAACCGAAGAGCAAAGCACTGCTATCCTTGATCTGCGATTGCAAAGACTGACTTCTTTGGAGCAAGATAAGATAAGGCAAGAGCACGAGGACCTCTTAAAATTAATCACAGAGCTTACCGATATCCTGCACTCGCCACAAAGAATTCTTGATATCATAAAACAAGAATTGGCCGAGCTCAAGCAGGAGTATGCTGATGCGCGTCGCACTTTTATATCAGGAGAGGAAGTGACTCAGCTTGACATGGAAGATATCGTCGAAGAAGGCATGAGTGTCATAACCATAACCCATTCTGGCTACATCAAAAGACAGCCACTCGATGCTTATCGCCAGCAGAATAGGGGTGGTAAAGGTCTTATCGCGACAACAACCAAAGAAGAGGATGTGGTGCAGGATATTTTCACGGCGCACACGCATTCGTATATGCTCTTCTTTACCAATAAAGGCAAGATACATTGGCTAAAATCATATTATATCCCAGAATCAAGCAGGCAGGCACGAGGCACTGCAATTGTGAATTTAGTTGAGCTCGATGAAGGAGAGCAAGTAACTGCATATCTGCCAGTCAAGGATTTCGAGCCAAATAAGTTCCTCATCATGGCAACCAAGAAGGGAACTATCAAGAAAACAGAACTGGAGGCTTATAGCAACCCAAGAAAAGGTGGAATCATCGCGATAACTCTCGAAGAAGGCGATGAGCTGATCACTGTCAAGATGACCTCAGGCAATAATCAGATCATGATGGCAACCAAGCAAGGAAATGCGGTTCGATTCGAGGAAACTGATGTTCGCAGCACCGGCAGATCAGCGCAGGGCGTTCGAGGAATAAAACTCGACAAGGATGATGAAGTGGTAGGCATGATAGTTGTAGAGGATGGCAAGGCAATCCTTACGATAACTGAAAATGGCTATGGCAAGCGAACCCAGATCGATGAATATCGTCTGATCTCAAGAGGCGGCTCGGGAGTGCGCAACATCATCTGCTCTGAGAGAAATGGAAACGTGGTGTCTATCAATTCAGTCTCTGAAAATGATGAGATCATGTTGATCAGCAGCAGTGGCATCACGATACGAACAGCAGTTTCCCAGATATCAGTGATCGGAAGAAACACCCAAGGGGTTCGCATCATGCGCCTTGAGACAGATGATAAGGTTGTCAGTGTTGCTAATATTGTGAATCAGTGACCCTTAGATATTCTTTTATTCTTTCCGTTCCTAAAAAGCGAGATATCTAGGCGCCGGCAAGATGCGGTACATTCATAAGCTATCCTAGCGCAAAGGAACTTATTTTCTGTTTGCGTGAGAAGCAAGCAAAACAACTATTGCACTAAGATATCAATTAATAAGAACCCGCACGCATTGGTGCGGGCTAGATATCCTCGCTTATGAAAATAAAACGCAATAAAATAATCCAAGTCCTAAATGCAAACTTATATAACCACTAAATTGAACACTGCAGACATGAAATCGATCCTAAAACAGGTCATAAAAGACATTCAACCATCAAAAGAATACGAGACAGAAATCCTAAGAAAAGCGACTGCGATCATAAAAAAGATCAATGCATCGCTAAAAGACGCAAAAGCAGTATTAGGGGGTTCGGGAGCCAAAGGGACCTGGCTTAAGACCTTTGATGCCGATATATTCGTAAAATTCAGCTACAAAAAATATGCCGATAAAAGCGATCAGATTTCCTCAATTCTTGAAAAAGAGTTAAAAAAGCATTTTAGTTTCAAGAAATTGCATGGCTCTCGTGATTATTTCCAGATCCAAGAGGGGCATTACACCTTTGAGATCGTGCCAATTCTTGATATCAAGAAAGCATCTGAAGCAAAAAACATAACTGATGTGAGCCCTTTACATTCCCAATTTGTCTCGAGGTACAAAAAACTCATCAATGAAATGAGATTGACAAAGCAATTCTTCAAGGCTGCAAATGTCTATGGCGCGGAAAGCCACATCCAGGGATTTTCAGGGTATGTATGTGAGATCTTGACAATCTATTACTGCTCATTTGAAAAATTGCTCAAAGCGATCCCTTCATGGAAGGATAAGACAGTAATAGATATCAACAATTATTACAAGGGTAAGAATGTCTTGCTTTCCTTGAATAAATCAAAATTATCTTCGCCTCTTATCGTGATTGATCCCGTCCAAGCCGATCGAAACGCCGCCGCTGCTCTGGAATACGAAAAATTCGAGCGTATACAAGGACGAGCAAGGCAATTTCTAAAAAAACCAGATATAGGATTTTTTGAGCTAAAGCGGCCAAGTATTGCTGACCTGCAAAAAAAATACAAAAACAAGCCGCTGCTCATCTTGCAAGCCTCACTACTTGACAAAAAAGACGATATTGCTGGGGCAAAGCTTCGAAAGGCATTCCACTTCATAGAAAAAGAGCTTGAGCGATCAGGCTTTGGAATCACTGAAAAGGACATTATCTGGGATGAAGAGCCTTTGCTTTTTTTTGTTCTTGATAAGCATGAGCTATCTCCAATAGTTGAGATACAAGGACCTTTTGTGCACATGAAGAGCCATGTTGTGGCATTCAAGAAAAAATACAAGAAAATCAAGATCGCAAATAAGCGAATAGTTGCTCAGATCAAAAGAAAGTTCACAAAACCCTATGATATTGCATCATTTATTATTTCTTCAGAGAACGTGAAAACCAATGTGGCATCGATTCAGGTTTTGTAAATGCAAGCGGTTATTTTAGCGGCAGGACAATCGACAAGGACATTCCCCTTGACAGTCACCAGGCCAAAACCATTGCTAAGAATTGGCAATAAGACAATTCTTGAGCACAATCTTGATTCCTTAAATGGACTTGTCGATGAAATAATCATTGTCGTTGGATATCACAAAGAAAAGATCATGGATTTTTTGGGAAAAGAGTACAAGAAAATGCGAATACGCTATGTGCTGCAAAAAGAGCAGAAAGGAACCGGGCATGCAGTGCTTTTGACGCAAAAATATGTCAAAGGGCCTTTTTTCTTGCTGATGGGTGATGATCTGTATTCGCGAAAAGATATGGTTTCTTGTAAAAAATATCCGAATGCAATCCTCGCAAAGAAAGTCAGCAATCCAAGCAATTTTGGCGTCATAGTCCACAAAAATAACCGCATGATAGACCTTGTTGAGAAGCCAGAAACCTTTGTTTCAAATTTGGCAAGCACTGCTTTCCACAAGCTCAATCCCTCGATCTTCTCTTTTCTAAAAAAAATAAAGCCAACAGCAAGAGGAGAGATTGAGATGCCCGATGCACTAAAACTGCTATCCAATCATGAAGATATTCGGGTGGTCCAAACAACCAACTGGCAGCCCATTGGGTATCCCTGGGATGTCCTTGAAGTGGATATGAAACTGCGCAAGGGAAAGAATGTTGTTGGAAGAAATAGCCGCATCGAAGGAAAGATCAGCAATTCGAATATTGGGAATAACTGCACTATTTTTGGGACTGTTAAAAATTCAATAATCATGGACAATACGATTATTGAAAAAAACGCTTTGGTTGAAAATTCCATCATTGGATCGGGTTGCATTTTTTCAGGTATGGTCAAAAGCGCTGACTGTATATCGATAGTAAGGGGAAAAGAAGTCAAAGTCAAGAACTTTGGATCTGCAATTGGAGATAACGTCATTGCAAAGAACGTGAGGGTAAAACCAGGAATTAAGATTTGGCCAAATAGAAAAATACAAGGAACAATAGCCTCAGACATCATGTAGCCACTATTCATTACTTTCAATAGATTTTTATTTTTTTGATAATTAATCATTCCAAAGAATCTGATCATGGGTGTCAGATGATCATTTTACAATCATAAAAAACTAACTAAAAAAGAGCGATGAACAAGAAAATATATCTTTTTGCAGGAGGAGGCACATTCCTATTTTTATTCTCTTTGCTGCTGGATAAAAAAGCAGTCGCAATTATTACAAAACTACGAAACCCCTACACAGATGTCTTCTTCCTCTGGATCACTAATTTCATGAGTGTCCTCGTGCTGTTTATCCTAGTCACTACCTTGTTTCTAATTCAGGAGAAGAAAAAAGAATGGATTTTTCCCATGTGGCTGTCCTTTGGATTGGCAGTATTGATCTCATATGCCATAAAATTCATCGTGCAAAGGCCACGGCCTACCGATGATCTGTTCTACCAGGTATTCTCCTCTCTTAATTACTCGTTTCCAAGCATGCACGCCATGGTGGTGTTCTCTGTGATTCCCCTTGTGATGAAAGAATTAGACGCCATCAAATACTGGTGGTTTGGCATTGCGATACTGATAGCTTTCAGCAGGCTCTATTTTTCCTACCATTATCTAAGCGATGTAGTGTTTGGTGCATTTGTTGGCATTGTTATCGGTACCCTAGTTATATATCTTGAGAAAAAATACAAGCCATTTTCCTTTTTGCAATGAGAGAGCTCAAAAGACAACTATTCCATATGCTTTTTGGCGTAGCTTTTGTCCTTTTATTCTATTTTGAATTGATAACATTGCGTCACCTCTTTTTACTCATAATAATCGCTATCCTGCTTTCCTTCTTGGCTCAAAAAAGACCATTGCCTGGCCTTAGCTGGTTTTTGCATCGTTTTGAGCGCGGACAGGATCTAGTATTGTTCCCAGGAAAAGGTCTTATTTTCTATATGATCGGGATATTCTTCGCTCTTTTGATCGCTCCCTTAGATATTGCCCTTGCAGCGATCATGATCCTGGCCTTTGGCGATTCAATTAGCCATCTCGCAGGATTGCATTTGGGAAGGACAAAACATCCCTTTACCGATAAGAAGAACCTGGAGGGAATGCTTGCAGGAATCGTTGCTGGCTTCATTGGAGCGATCTATTTTGTTGAGTGGTATGAAGCATTAGCAGCTGCTGTTGTCGCAATGCTGATTGAAGGAATCGACTGGAAACTGGGATTTCATAAGATCGATGACAATTTGTTGATTCCAATAGGCGCCTGTTTGATCATTTTGATGATTAGGGGGATTTTTTAGTTCATTATTTTTAAAAATGAAAACAAAGTAAGAAATGGTTTGTTTGCAGGAACAAACAACAAGCAATTACAGAATTTTATTATTATCAAGCTTAATTTATTTTATCCTTTTAATAATCGTTATTGGTGCCTACTTTTTTAAATTTATTACCATAGCCCCATTTTTGACAATTTTCTTTTATCGATTTTTAGAATATCAATTAACAGGCATACATATAGAATTCCTTTTTGCCTATACTACAGGAATTCATGGAAAACACACTTCTTATCTATCGCTGCTTATTGCATTGGGTGGTCTTTTATTCTTTGCGTATTTGGGAATTATTCGTTAAAGTTCTCTTAATATCGCATAACCGATATATTTATATATTCTTCAACCTTAAATAATGGAATGGATATCCAAAAGGAAGCCCAAAAAGTAAGAAAGCCAAATTACAAGATAACTCCTCTGATAGCCAATCGCTGGTCTCCTCGCGCAATGTCTGGGGAACGCCTAAGCGATGATGAGATCATGCCGCTTTTTGAGGCCGCAAGGTGGGCGCCTTCATCTTTTAATCACCAGCCATGGAGATTTATCTACGCTAAGAGAGACACCGAGCACTGGAACACCCTATTTGACCTTCTGGGTGATTGGAACAAGGCGTGGTGCGCAAATGCATCTGTTTTGTGTGTTATAGCATCCCAGGAAAATTTTGAATATAACAACCAGCCAAATGCTACCCATCATTTTTCAACAGGAAGTGCTTTCGAAAATCTCGCCTTGGAAGGCGTCTCAAGAAATCTGGTGGTGCATGGCATGGCAGGTTTTGATTATGAAAAAGCTCGTAGCGCGCTTAAAATACCCAAAGGGTACACGGTTGAGGCCATGTGCGCAATTGGAAGACCAGGAAAAAGAGAAGAGCTTCCAGAGAAATTCAAAGACTCTGAATCTCCTAGCGATAGAAAGCCGCTCAAAGAGATCATAAGCGAAGGCACGTTCACATTCAAATGAGATGATAATTATTGAGTATTATTTGATCTGTCCTCTCACCATCCCCCTCTTTCCGGTGAAAGGGTTTCTATAGCTTAGATTCATCATCAATGAAAGGTCAGATTCTGGCAGCCCTTGAGTACAGTTCATAGTGAGCGTCAATGTATCATCCTTTAAAATCAAATGCTCATTGGTTGTTGAGCAGTCATTGGTCTTGACAGTGACGCCAGTAACATCATGACCGATATTGTTTTTTATGCTAAGATTGATATTATTGCCAAACATGAGATAATTCACGCATGTAAATGCTTTTGAGAATGTGCAGATTGAGTTTTCTTGTTTTATTTCAGCCTTTGGCTCGTTTGGGGGTTGGGTTTGCCCAGGCATAGCGGGTTGGCATCCAATTAGCGCCAATAATGACCCAATAATGACGATCCCAATAGTTATTTTGTGCACCATTATCGATGGGTTATCGTTTTTTGCTTAAAAATGTACTGGCCTTACTATGGCTCACATGAAAGTGTTTTCCGCTCTTTTTTGTTTTTGCGTAAGTAAATGCGAAGAGTCCATTGGTTTTTGTCCCAATGATACTTTTTTACCCATTGCCAGACACTATAAGAAAAAAGATTTTCATGGAAGCCCTTGCCATGCTCAAAAAAATACCCTATTTTTACTCATCATCACAGCTACACAAATCCCAACCTTTTTATAGATGCCTTGCTTGCGCAAATTTTTGACAATGGAAAACAAAGAATTCAGTAAAAAACTGCTCGGAAAAGAAGACCCCTTTCACGACATAAAGGGCCAAGAAGAGGTAAAAAAGGCAGTGAAATCAGCCTTGCTGGCAAACAGGCACATCATCTTAGTAGGACCGCCAGGCATTGGAAAGACAACCCTTGCTAAGAACCTCTCAAAGCTATTGGGAAAAGAAGCTCCTTTTATTCGAATTCAGGGAAGCCCTGATCTTACCACAGAAGATCTTTTAGGAGACATCGACCCAATCAAAGCGCTGCAATTTGGCCCATTGAGCCTAGAAGCATTCACCAAAGGCAAGATATTCAAGGCTGACAACGGCATACTCTTCTTTGATGAGCTTAATAGGTGCCCCGAGAAAGTCCAGAATTCATTATTGCAGGCTCTTGAAGAAAAAAGAGCGACCATTGGAAGCTACGATGTCGATTTCAATGTCGATTTCATCTTCATTGGTACCATGAATCCTGAGGATACATCCACTGAAAAGCTATCCGATGTATTCCTGGATAGATTTGATCTTGTCTACATGACCTATCCTAAAACAGCAAATCTTGAAAAAGAGATTGTGCTCGAAAAGGGAAAGAAAATGGATGTCATTGTCAGGGATATTTTGCTTACAGCCATGGTCCATTTCGTTCGATTGCTTCGAGCCGATAAAAATTTGGAGAAAAAGCCAAGCGTTCGGGCAACGTTAGGATTATATGAACGATCACAATCAAATGCGATCCTTTCTGGAAAAAAAGAAGTGACCATTGGAGACCTAAAAGAAGCGGTCATTTCAGTCATCGCGCACCGAATCAGGCTCAAACCCTCTGTTCGATATTTGCAAAGCCCTGAAGACTATATTGGGCAGCAGTTCGAGAAGAACGTCATGACAGAGGCTATTGAAGAAGAAACAAAAGGTGATTTACTTTGACAGCCGTCAAGATATCGCCGAAAAAGAGCTTATCGAGGAATTCTCAGGAAAGTTAGCCCCGGATGAGCCAGAAAACAAGCTCATGAGGTCTGTCCTTGAAAATGACAAGAGCAGCATAGACAAGGGAAAGCTGATCACTGAATCTATCAACCAAGGGATGCAGTCTTTTACGCCAGATCTGCTCTACGAGCAATTGGTCAAGAACTACACCATGGCTCAGCATATCTATGGACCCTCTATCCTAAAGCTTGCAACGGGCTACGATCCTGATTACATCAAGAAAAATATCCAAATTCCAGAATTCAGAAGAGAGCTCAAATTCCAAATAGAGAAAAATATCGAAGCCCTGCGCCAAGATGGCCTTATCGATTCCAACTATGTCATGACGAGCAGCGGCCTTGAACTTGCTTCTTTGGTTACCTATTTTGAGGAGCTCGATAAGCTAAGACCCCAAGGGTTGCTCGGAGAAAAGGAATATAGAAAACTTTCGATGCATGGCAGCAAAAACGAGATAATGCCCTACAAGAAAGGGGCTCGTTATCGAGATATCGCGATCAAGCAATCCGTCAAAACAGCGATCAGGCGAGGACATACGCATCTACAGCCTTCTGATCTGAAGGTGTTTGAGCGCCAAAGCAAGGGCAAATGCTGCATTGTGTATGGGCTTGACGCATCCGGAAGCATGAAAGGAAACAAGATCGATGCATGCAAGCGAGCAGGCATCGCATTAGCATACAAGGCAATTCAGGAAAAAGATAAAGTTGGCCTCATAACGTTTGGAACCGATATAAAAACAACGATAGAGCCAACGCTTGATTTTGCATATCTGCTAAGGCATATCGTCTCGATTCGCGCATCGAAACAAACTGATCTTTCTGCGGCTTTGAAGAAATCCATCGAATTATTTCCAAGCGAAGACATAACCAAACATCTTATCTTGATAACCGATGCCATGCCAACCGTAGGCACCAATCCCGAGCATGATACGCTAGAGCAGGTCTCTTCTCTTAAGAATCATGGCATCACCATATCAATGATTGGCATAAATCTGGATGAAAAGGGAAGGAGATTTGCCCAGAAGATAGTGGAATTGGGAGAGGGGAAATTGTATGCCATCAATAACACGGAGAATGTGGATAAGATCGTTTTAGAGGATTATTATTCGATGGTCTGATTTGATGCACTTTTTTCTTTATTGCTGTTTTTTCTTTAACTTTTAAAAGCTTGATATCTAGGCGCCGCCATTGTGCGGCGCATCCAATGCGCGCCAACATTGGGCGCGCCTAAAATCCCTAGCCTTTTATTTTGAATACCTCTCGAAATTATGTCTCAATAAAATAATTTTATAAACAGGCAATTATCTTACACCCCCATGAGAGCAATTGCCTTTACAGACCTTCATTTATCAGCAGAAGCCCTCAAAAGCCTGCGCTGGAAGATCAGATTATTTCGCCCTGAGATTCTTTTATGCGCTGGAGATGTGAGTCTATTTGGCACAGAACTCGATGATATGCTCTCAGAGATAAATAACTTTAATATCAAAACGCTCATAATCCACGGAAATCACGAGGACTCCTCTGCTTTTAGGAAAAAATGCCAGAAATACCGAAATCTTATCTTTTTACATAAAGAATATTACATCCACAAAAATTACGTCTTCTTTGGTTATGGCGGCGGCGGGTTTTCCTTCGTTGACAAGGAATTCAACCCAATAGGGAAGAAATTCATCAAAATAATACAGAAGAACAAAGATAAGAAGAAAATATTTCTGACACACGCCCCGCCGTATGGGACAAAAGTCGATGATTTAGGAGACCATCATTGCGGTAACAAGACGACAAGAGATTTTGATACAAAGAATGAAATCGATCTGCATCTTTGCGGACATCTGCATGAGAATTTTGGGGTTAAGGATCAGTTGGGGAAAACCAAGATACTAAACCCCGGGCCATTTGGGAAATTGCTTTTTTTATGATTTTTTCCAATAAAGTTATGAATAAAATAAATGCAGCCAAATAAACAATGGGCTCAATGATCGCTCTTGTCCTGAAATCTATTGAAGTAGTACTCAAATCCCTTTTTCGTTGCTTCCAGACTCGCGATGAGTATGTTTGAATCCACTCCTACCGTTGCCCAGTCCTCTTTCTTCCCATTTTCATATACCCATTCAACATAGACGCGGACACTGCTGCTTACTCCTTCCTGCTGGGCTATGCGCACTTTGTAATTGAGAAGCTCGACATTCCTCACCTGGGGATGTTTTTTTTCGAGTAGTGATTGTAGGGCATGGTAGAGCGCGTCCACAGGACCTCCACTGACCTCTGATTGGTGCTCAAGTACCTCACTATCGACAATGGCTTTTACAAAGCATTTGCTTTTCGTGATTTTCCTGCCAAATGACTGCACTTCAAAGAAATCTATATCGATTCTTTCAGTAGTTTTATTAAGAAATTGCTGGGCAAGAAGGTATTGTTCCGCTTCGATGCCTGCGATATCATACCCTTTCTTTTCCATATCTTTGATTTTCTCAAGCAGCAGTGCGATGGCCGCATCGAACTGCTCCTGGTCGAGCTGATACGGGTTGGT
>CAZFPU010000003.1:0-24575 GCA_964521145.1 uncultured Methanosarcinales archaeon
GGATTTTTCAGAAATTGATATCCACAGGCTCGGGAGGGAAATCTACCACAGCACCGGCCTTGAATTGAACTTCGAGGGAAGGTATCGCTGGATGGTGTTTTTGCCCTCTGTTGTAGATCCTGCAATGCCCGTATCGTCACATTTCTATGGTGTTTTTGATGATGGCGAGATAAAGTGTAGGGGAATTGAGACCAGGAGGAAGGATGTCCCTAAAATTGTTGCGAACATGCAGCTTGAGATGATTGAAGCTCTGGCTCCTGCAACGGATGAGGAGGAATTTCTGGCCTTGTTTCCAAAGATCTATAAGATTTTGAGGAATTATTGCGCGAATGTGGAGAGCGCAACTCCCGATGAGCTGATGGCGATTTGCACCATTAGCAAACTTGATTATGCCAATGACATTGCCCAGAAGATCATTGTGGAGCAGATGAAATCAGAGGGCTATGACGTGCAGCCGGGAATGACAATTGCGTATATCATTGCGGATAACAAGAATCCAAATCCGTTAAAGAGATACGTCACCTTGGATAGCTTTGAAGGAGTGGTTGATGTGCAGAAGTATAGGCAGCTCATGGTTCGCGCAACATTTTCCATTTTGCAGCCATTTGGGATTACTGAAGAACTGCTCCATGATAAGATTAAGAGAATTAAGCAGATGCGGATTAAAGATTATGAAAAGGTAGAAATATCAAAAGCTATTTTGCGAGCCTAAACCGTCTATCACCACGTTTGCTTTTTTGATCAGGCAGCTCTAAAACGCCCCCTGTCGCTTTCATAAGATTAAGATTATGGTTTGCAATCCTCCATTCGCATTTAATCTTATTGGCTATTTGACGGATGGATAAATCGGGTTCATTCTCAAGAACTTTTTTGATTTCTTCAATGATCTGAATGCTACTTCTCTTAGGCATATAGGCTTATATCAGCAGATATGTTTAAATAGAACGTATGCTAATATTAGCAGATATTAACCATGATACAAGGAAAGCTAATTGCACAGGATTTTGTCGGGAAAACCCTCACTTTCAAGGTCAAGGACCTTCGAAAAATGCTGGACATGAAGAAGATGATCCTTCTTGAAGATCATGAATTATTGGGGTTCTTTGAGGCTATGGAGTGCGAAATCAAAGGTAAGCTGATAAACACACAAAAGGCTAAAAAAGTAAGGGAAATCGCCCTGAAAAGAGTTCTTAAGAACCAGTGGAACAAAATCAGCTGATCCATATTTGAAATCGTAGGAGAGATTTAGTAACAACTTATAATAATCTCAAAGTCTATGATATTTAAGTAAGAATTAAATACTACGGAGGTCCCCAAAATCAAAAAAGATAGGGAAAAAGTCAAGGACTTTTCCTTAGTGTCTAACGCTGGGCGTCGGCGTTTTACCTTAAGTAATACTCCTACCTGTCCTATAAATCGTTGGGCAAAGCACTAAATTCCAAGCAAGGCTGAGCATTTGCCGGCGCATTACATATTGCATGCTATATTATCAATCAAGAAAATATCCTTATTCAGGTATAATTGACAACGGCAGCGAGAGTATCCACAAGCTTGAGACCGTATAAAGTATCATCAGCACCATAATAGGATACTGGCTTCTTAATGCGCTCTTTAGATCAGCAAATGACCTGAGGGCAGCGATATGCGTTAGGTAAACAGCAAGTACATGCCCCAGCACAATAAGGATTACTTGCACATTCCAAAAGATTCCAAAATTGACTATGGATCTATTGATGAGATAAGGTGATGTTCCAAAAACATTCCAGCCGATCCCTAATGGGTCGGAAATAAGTGAAATAATGCGCTGGCCATCGAGCAAAAGCAAGCTGGCATAATGCGCAACCTCGTATGCAATAGAGATAGGAAGCAGCGTGAAGACAAATCTCGTTCCGATTTCCTTAGCTGAATCATTACTTCTGCCAAAATGTTTCATCAGTAAAATGAAAAAGTAATACACAGCAACAAATCCGCTAACAAAAAGAGCTAGTCCTATGATCCCAATTTCATGTCTGAGTTAAATAGCAGCCGAATGATTCCTACTAAAACCTGCCAGGCTTTGGTTGCCTTCACCCCATCAAATGCTACGCTTGCCATCATTGCCAGAATGAAGATTGTTTCGGAAAATGATGCGCGCTTTTGCTGCAAGCCAAAAAAAGGAGGCTGCAAAATCAATTTCTTGTGCTCGTTGTCATACTGGAAAGGAGCGAATGACGAAATAATTCTAAAAAGGACAGAAAATGGGTCGACATGCCAAAGCCATTTCTCTTTTCCATACACAAGCATTCCTATTAAGGTGATTATGCCATAAGCAAGTATTATAGTAGCTAGGGCCTTTGGATTATCAGAAAGAGGAAATACATTTTCTATAAGTCTAAATCCAAGAAAAAACAGCACTGCATGCCAGCAGCCCCACTCCGAAGGATATTCTAGCAGTGGGCGTAAGGGTCGGCCTCTCAATCGTCTATAGGAATAGGAATATTCAAGAAAAGAAAACATATTTTTCCAGGGATTCATGAATAGCCATACATTGCCTATGAACGCACAGATAAAGACAAGTCCAACGGCAAATAATATCCACACCGTAACAGGCAGGATATTGAGCTGCGCAACCTGCACCCCATATATGCCAGCAAACAAAACAAGCACTGCGAAAAAAACAAAGATGAGCTTTAGAAGAAAACCTATTGCTCTTGCAGACCAATGCTCTGGCCAGGACAGAAATAACCGGGGATATGACTTCCAAGGCTTAATTTTATTTGAAAGAATTGTGATGAATACAAAGGATATTGCAACTGAGAGTGCCCCTCCTATTATGTATAGGTGGATTGGCAAAGGCAGATCAATTCTCTGTCCAAATCCATGGGCAAGGACGCTTGGTAGGGCCAAAAAGGCCATGGCCAGCAAAAAAATTGCTCTGCGCATCTTAGGGATACACGCTCAGGCTCCCGATTTCTAGCTCATTATCGCCAAGATGGAGTTCCATTGGATACCTCCCAGCAAGATTTGTAATGAAAGAAATGTTGGTTATTTGGTCTGGTGAGAGTTCCTGTTTGATTTCGTATCCGTGAATGTGCAACTCGGCAGCGACATCGCTCGTTATCAGCAAGGTTTTTTCTTGGTTGAATGAGAAAGCCATTTCCTGCGGCTTCATCTTTCCTTGAGAAATCGTGATTTTTATTATGGTTTCATCTGTTATTGAAGGCTTTGCCGTGCATCCAATCAGCAAGGGCATGAACATTAAGATAAGCAATATCTTAATAATTAGGCAAAAACAAGCCGAGGGTATTCCAAGAATTTGTGTGGGCCCTGAAATTTTCATTCTTAGTTCGACGAGCCATCGCCTTTGTCTTCATCGGATTTGTCATCCTCTTTTTTTTCATCTTCTAAGCTCTTCGCTTCTTCCTCCCTGCGATCCTCTTCCTCTTTTTCGATACGCTCTCGTTCTTTTTCGGCTTCTTCCTCTTCCCGCTCTTTATCAGCTTCCTTGGTTGCTTTTTCTGAGTCTTTTTCTGCTTCATCCAATCTCTTTTTAGAATCTTTTTCTTCTTTTTCCCTTAGTTTTGATTCTTCTTTAGCAGCCTTAATAGATTCTTTCTCTTCATCTGAGAGCTTCAAAAATTTTCCACTTCTTGCTTTGTTGGCAAGTTTTCTTGAGAATTTTGCGTACGCATAGGATTCTTTAAATTCTCCGGTGTTAAAAGATTCTTGCGATGCGGTCAATGCGTCACGAGCATCCTGAAGATATTGCTTTGCTGTCATAACGCTTCTTTCTTCATACACAGGGATGCTTAAATTAAATTCATCAAGAACACTGTCTTCTGACTCGAATTCGTCTTCAAGGCCTTCTTCATCTTCTTCTAGTTCGTCTTCAAATTCTTGTTCGAACTCATCAAAATCTTGATCGAAATCCTCTTCTTCAGTCTCTTGTTTGTCAGCATTGCTATCCCTATTATTAACCGAGTCAACTGATCCTACCACTTGTCCAGTGATTGTATTAGGACCAGGATTTTCAATGTCATCGTCATCAATTTCAGCTTCTTCGTCATTCTCATCATCGAAATCAGCATCAGTCTCATCTTCTTCGGCGGTATCCTCTTCCACACTTAGATTGAATTTTTCAGTTATTTTGCTTTCAAACTCCGCAAGGTCCTCTTCTGCCTTCAAAATTTCCCGTTTTGCTTTCTCTTGCTCCTGCAATGCCTTTCGCTCCCATTTATCATTTTCAATCTGTTCGATTCTGTCATCAGCATCATCAAATTTCTGCCTAATCTCGATTTTTGTTTTATCCTGTTTGAGTTTGATTTTGAGTTCGACTGTGTTTACATTTTTCCCTAATGAAGCAAGCAAACTATCAAGGGCTGCCTGCTGCTCTTCATTCAATTCACTTTTTATTTCTACTTGCACAGTATTGCCAAATGAGAGAAATCTTGTCTTATGTTCTTCTATCTTTTTTTCTAATTCAAGTTCCACTTCTAGCTGTTCAATAGAATTGTCGGCTTTTATGGTTTCCAGGCTTTCTTCAACTTTCCTGAGAAATTTTTCATGTTCCTTCCCAGCTTTATTGGATTTGTCCAGTTTCTTTTGTCCAACCATTGCTCGTATTTCTTCAAGACGTTCATCAGCGATCTTGAGGGCCTTCTCAGCTTTCTTTTGGCTGTCGAATGTTAAGGCAAGTGCTAGGTTTTCTATGCCTACATCAAAGCTCCAAAGAAAACTATCAGGAGTAGTGCCTGCATCTATCTGTGGGATTTCCTCACCCGATTCTTGCGCAAAAACAATTCCGCATAAAAGCACACTTACAAGTAAAAACGATAGGGACCTATTCATGTAACCTCGCTCTTTAGTATAATTGAATAAAAATAGTATACTAATATACTAAACAGTATATAAATCTTTGGGAATTGTGTTTTGTGATTTGAAAGCGAACTTAAAAAATTAGTTTGTAACTACTGTATAAAAGAAACTATTGCTTGTGGCATCCACATTGCATCCAAATAATCCTTTTAAAAGAGTTCTCATTTCTAAGTAACAAATAAGACTGTAAAAGCAGGTATTTCAGAAGATAATGGTTGGGGGCTTTTTTATTGGAATGATGCGCAAGGCAAAGATAGCGCAGCGGCTGCATTTCCTGCTCATCATTGCAGTGGTTGTAATTGGCCTGCACATCTCCCTTATTTCTGCATCCAGCTGGACCGTTGATGTCTGCAAGGACGCTACGCGTATTGTCAAATATGATGTTGCAGTAATTGATGTCAATATTCCTATTAATGGTTGGGGCGACTTTAACCCGCAGGGAATGATGTATGCCCTGAACAATAAAGAAGCAATTCCCAATGTTGCGCACATTAGGGATCCAAATTTCCAATTGTATAATTCGACGGATGAGAGCCTGCCAGAAAAAATCCAACCATTATTTCTTCGCGCAAACCAGGGAGATTGCATCATTATTAATGTAACCAATGAACTCAAGCAATCATTCGAGGACATTGATCCAGTAACATACAACCCAATCAATCCAAAGGACAACAGGAGGAATGTTGGCATGCATATCAGCGGCCTTCCTTTTGATCCACTAACTTCCGATGGCGCATTCGTTGGCAGAAATCCAGATTCAACAATTCCTCCTGGACAGTCACGGCAATTCAAGTGGTATGCTCACAAAGTAGGCGGCTATCTCTTCAGAGACAATTCTAACGTGATGTTCCCGCAAGATACGATTGTCAAAGGCCTTTTTGGCATGGTAATCGTCGAGCCAAAAGATTCTGTATGGACTGATCCGGTGACGGGAAGGCATCTTCTCAAGGCAAATCCGCAGTTTGGAAATTCGCTCTCTGATATCGCGCCTATTGATGTTGATGGTGAGGGAAGAGATGTCGTTTTAGGAGTTGGCGCCTCTATGTTCGCTGATGTGATCCAACTAGCCGGAGCAGAGCTTCCAAAAGGAACATTGACCAGCGAAAATATTGTTGGCAGAGATTATCGATCATTCGCGTTCATTTTGCATGATGAGTTTGAAGGAACAAAAGGACCTGTTGTTTGGAATGAAAATGGTTCTATCGCGGCGTTTGGCCAGCCCTTCGATCCAAACACAGGAGTTGACGCGGGAACTTTCCTTATGAATTATCGCTCTGAGCCGCTTCGAAACAGGATCAACGCAGTCCATCGTCACAGAGGCATGATTGCGATGCCTGAAGTATTTGACGAGAACGGCATAAAGGTTTCTGGCGGTCTTATCAACGGCCTTGAGCCAAATCCTTTTACCAATCCGGGCCTTGGTGTTCCATTCGTTGACGTTCCAATGCCTGATGGCAGCACTTTGACGATAAATGCGGCAAACATGACTGTTGTCTTAACCAATGGCAGAACAATATTACCTTCAGACGAATTCTGTGATGATGGAGTTGAAGAAGTAAACAATGCAAAACCAGGTGATATCAATTATACATTCTACAAATGTGTAGGGGAAGAAATTCATCTCTCATCATGGCCGTTTGGCGATCAGGCAACACCAATTCCAAGGGCATATTGGGGAGATCCCATAGTTATGTATGCCTCAAATCCTATTTCACATGATACGCATTCATTCCACGTTCATCCGCCGCACCGATGGCTGCAGGAACCAGACCAAGTGGATGACGATAATTTGCCCTTGCCAGCAAATCCAACACAAAAAACGACCAGGCTGGATTCCCAGGGAATCACTGCAGGAGAAGTCTATCGATTTGTCTTTGAAGGAGGCGCTGGCGGAAACACTGGATCAGCAGGAGATTCGATTTTTCATTGCCACCTCTACCCTCACTTTGCCGATGGTATGTGGAGCGCATTTAGAGTTTTTGATAAATTAAGAATCAGCTTTGCCAATCCAAATGGCATCCAAGCTACGCTGGAAAACGGAACGGGCATATTTTATCCAGATGGGACGCAAACCTCCGTATTGAGGCCCTTACCTTCTAGGCTTGAACTTTTCAATACCACTGATCCATTTGCTCTCGATAACCGGGGACCAATTCCGTCAGGAATAAACAACAGAGTTCCAACGATTCCAACACCAAATCAACCAGGATATCCCAATTTTGTAGCCGGGAGAGTCGGTTTCAAGGCGTTGCAGCCTCCAAAATTCATTGTTGATCCAATAACCCATCTTCCAATCAAGGATCGCGCTACTCCAACGCAGATGGAAACACTGGCAAGCTACGATGGCATTGTGCCAGGCTCAGTATTGGTCGATCCCTGCGCTGGCCCGCAGCATGAATTTGGTATTCCGGGAAGAAAACCGGATAGGATCTATGAGCCAACAGCTGTGCAAGTCCCCTTTATTCAAAACAAAAAAGGAGGATTTTACAATCCAGAAACCAGAGCATATGTCGAAAGAGAATTGGTGAATGATGTGGTGCAAGATCCAAGCTTGCTTAATCCCTACTCCATTCGTGCAAATCAGGGAGACTGCATTGTTACTTATCTCACTAATGGATTACAGCCTGACGATAACACAACCACGCTAGGAATCAATGATGGTATCTTTAATGGCCCTACCAATACACCGGAAGCCTCTTTGCACATTCACATGGTTCGCTACGACATTCTCGGCACCGATGGGACCGCTGTCGGATGGAATTATGACCAAAGCGCGCGCTCACAGGAAACCATCGCCTATCGCTGGTTTGCCGATGTGAACTCACGGACATCCTTTTTCCATGATCATCAATTTGCAAATTCCCATCAGAGAAACGGATTGTATGGCGTTTTGAACATTGAACCTTTTGACGCAAAATATCGAGATCCAGAAACCGGAAATCCTCTCGGGCCTCTCATCAGTGGAACGACGTATGGGCAATCGAGCGGGAAGTATGCCCAGGCAGAAATGAAAGGCGTTGGTCCTGCTGCAGATATTGTTGCATCCGTATGCGCAGACCCAGTAACGTGCAGCGTAAGCGGCGGCAAAGGCGGCTCATTCAGGGAATTCGTGATACAATATGGCGATTTCATTCCCTCATTTAGAACAGATCGAGAAAAACTTGCCCAGGCTTTTGAGGATTACAAATCTGGTGATTTAAGCACCATTTTTTCTGAAGATTTCAGAAAAGAACCAGTAGTGCCTCCCCTGAACCCAAGCGATCTTGATGCCGATCAGGGAATTAGCACAATCAACTATCGAGCTGAGCCATTCCAGGCAAGGATAAATCAATCCGGTGCAACTGAGCATCAAAAAAATCCTGCTTATATCTATAGCTCAGTCATTCACGGAGATCCGGAAACTGAAGTGTTTAGGGCATATCCAGGAGATCCGGTCGTAATAAGGAATATGGCCGATGCACATGAGGAATCGCACTCGTTTGAATTGCACGGGCACAAATGGCTCGATCAGCCAAGCAATGATCTGAGCTTTTTGACCGATAGCAAGGGCTCAATCATAGCCGAATATTTTAATTATGAACCGCAAGGAAACTTGCTCCTCAATGATTTTGTCCATGGCAGTGCATCAATACCGCAGGCAGCCGGGCTTCCTGGAGATTATCTGTTTGCATCAACTGCAATGCTTGAGAAATGGGAAGGAGTCTGGGGAATATTTAGAGTTGAAAATGGCCTTAAATCCGATTTAAAACCACTCCCTGGAAGGCCAGCTCCATCTGAAATCGGTGATTTGTTCTTGCTTGATCAAGTTGTCGATTCATCACAACCTGTTCCGAAAGTAAATGATACAATGACTCAAAATGCAAATCCATGTCCATCAGATGCGCCAACAAGGCATTTTAATGTCGTTGCAATCCAAAACGAGATCATGTACAATGATAGATATGGCGAGTATGACCCATTCGGCCTCTTGTTTGTCCTCGATGAAGATAAAGAAAAAATCGAAAATGGCGAAAAAGAAATAGAGCCTCTTATCCTACGGGCAAATCAAGGCGACTGTATTGAAATCATCTTGCAAAATGATTTGCCTGATCTATTTAAGCTTGCAAATAAAACATCAATAAAACTTCCCAATGGCACTCTCTCAAAAACATCCATCGATCCAAACACTGATCAGCATTTTGGTGATGCGCAGATGTCAGCCATTATGATTGGGCTTCCTTTGAACGGAACACAAATTGGGGATCCTGAGCCAGAGAAACAATTCCTATTCCATGAATGGCCGATGGGAGATAGAGTAAGCTTGCATCCGCACTTGCTTAATACGGTTCCGAGTGTTGGCATCGGAGCTACTATCGGTTTTATGCGAGATCAGACCATTGGAAGGGGGGAAAACATCACCTATCGATGGTATGCTGATTCGGAGGTCGGTCTGGCATTGCTTGACAGCTATGGCGATGAAAGAAGCCATCGGCATCACGGCCTGTTTGCGGCGATCGTGATTGAAGAAAAAAATAATACTTACGTCGATCCAAAAGACCCTTATGTTTCAACAGATCCATCGCTTGGAGAAGAGCTTAGAACGGGCGCACAGGCGGTCCTCTACGATAAAATAAACAAAAACAAAACAAGGGAGTTTGTCGCCTTATACATGGATGGACTCAATCTTAGAAATGATAATAATCAGCTGATCCTAGACATTCCAGGAAACCCTCAGTTTGAGATTGAGCATATGCCCTGCTCTCCAGAGAAACTGAAGTGCGAGGATATTGAATCACAAGGAGAGGCTGGAATAAACTACCGAACAGAGCGGCTCGAAAACAAAGTTCCATTCAAATTTGAAATAATTGGTGGCGAGCAGCATCTGCCTGAAAATCTATTCAACAAAAATCAATTTAAAGCATTTAGTTCATCCGTGTTTGGAGATCCAAAGACCCCTATATTCGAGGCTTTTGCCGGCGATCCGACTGTTTTTAGAGTTGGAAGGCCTGCTGATGTGGTTATGATGAGATCTTTGGCACTTTCTGGACATAGCTGGCTGCATGAGCCAAACGATCCGGATTCTTCAGAAAAAAACACTCTTGGAAGCTTTGGCGTTGGAAAAGCGCATAGTTATTATTTACTGGGGGGAGCAGGCGGCTATTTTGAAGCGCCTGGCGACTATCTGTACCACGATTTTGCCCATATTGATGGCGGTTCGCTTCCAGGCGGCATGTGGGGAATTTTTAGAGTGCACGATAAGAATGCAAAGGCAGACATTGAGCCGCTCAATTGTACTGACAAAGATGACGATGAAGTCTGTGATATGCACGATCGATGCGATGGCACCCAAGAGGGCGAAGACGTTGATCAGAATGGCTGCACACTAGAGGAATTCTGCAGTTCAGTTGCGATCTGCGGGCCGGGATGCGATCTGGCTGATTTCAAGAATGACGAGCCGGGGCAGAACCCTATGGATTGCGTAACCGCGATTATCCATGAAGAGGGAACCATACGACCGATCTGTACTGTCGCTGTTTGCTTGGCTTAGTTCATCATTATTTTCAGTCTTTTGATAATTTATTTGACATGTATTTTTTTCGAATATTTTTACAATTCTTCAGTAAGGATAAAGAAAAATTATACCGAATTAACGTGCAGAACCTATAGGAAACTATGAACAAGATGATTCTCCTTGAGGACCACGAATTATTGGGGTTTTATGAGGCTATGGGACACGAAGTTGAAGGTAGGTTCAAACCACGTTAAAAGCAAGGAAAGCAAGAAAAAAGGCATGGAGAATGGTTCTTAAGGAAATAAGGTAACACCTCTAATAATGCCTCAATTGGGAGCCTATTCTGGTGGATCGGGTTAGGGCAATTGCCGATACTGCATTATATTGGACGAATATGAACTGATTCTTCCATTTTATTGTAGCAACAATGTAGCGACAATATTTAAGAATATGAAATCCATTGATCCTACCATATGGTTAAAATTAAATACTTCGAGGCATTCCAAAATGAAATAAACTTAGGAGAGATTAGGCTCTTAAGGATAAAACAGTGGTTCCAGCATTCACATTTTAGGAAAAAACCCCGACAAAAGGTCAGGAGTATTACCTAAGGATCAATTCTGGGCGTCGGCGTTTTATTTTCGAAGTCTCAGGGATTGAGCAGGGCGAAATCCCTTTTGCCAGCATAGATACGCTGAATCCGGGCGTTAGCGTTTATCCTTACACCTTGGTTTGAACCGGTAGCACTACAACGAATTCAAATTAAATTCTCCTGATGGGCTCTTTGAAGTATTTTACTTCCAGTATCATATTTAGAAATGGGGTCAGGGCATTACGCCCGTGTCAAGTGTAAGCCTTGCGATCATGTATGAAATTGTCGATTCTGTGCCCTGGTTAAAATTGATCGAGAACTGTCCTATCCCGTCATGGCATCCTCCCGAGCTATGGACATATAATGCCTGGTTCAATGAATTCCTGCCTAAAAACCATTGGAACGCGATAATGGCAAGCGTCCTATACCTATCATCTTTTGTTATGGTATACGCAATATGCAAGGTTTGAACCATTGAGGCAGAATCAACAGGCTGCTGATCAAAATATGCCCTATGCCCTTTTTTGATATACCATCCCTTCTGGCCTATAGGGACAAAACGATTTTTTTCAAAGGTTATTGAGATCAGGAAATCCAGTGACGATTTTGCTGCCTGAAGGTATGTCTCGTTTCCTGTCGCAAGATACGCATAAAACAGGGATTCAGAAAGCTTGCTGTTGCTATAGGTCAGATAAGGCTCAAACCATTTCCATTCATTAGACATATGGTCTTTCTGAAGAGAGACCAAGTGATCGGCCAGTGCCGTTATTTTGTTTCGTATCTGCTCTGAAGGGTTTGCTGAGTTTAGGTAATAAAGCCCTAATAGGGTGAATGCTATCGACCGGGGTGATTTTTTCAGGTCCATGCGTCTGGTGGCTTTGCGCAAGATGGCCTGGGCCTCATCTCTCATTTCTTTTGGAAGATCGTTAATCGATATCAAGAAACCCAGGCACCATATTGCTCTTCCATGTGCATCTTGGCTCCATTCATCATGATTTATTTTTTTATCCTTATCAACATAATTAAATAGTCTGCCATCCTGGTGAGCAACGTACTTGATAAATTCGAAATATTTATTTATTAGGGGTATTAGCGAGAGGTCTTTGGATTTCTTATAACACATGCACTGGACAAGCATTGCCCGCGCATTGTCATCGAGCGTATAGCCTGAAGATAGATCGGGTTCTGTCTTGTTCGCAAATTGGATGATTCCGAAATCATCGGTCATCTTATGTACATGCTTTAGATTTAAGCATGGCAGGGCCAATCCTTCTTTTTCGTTAAATAGCGCGTATCTCTTAAAGACCTCCATATAGGACCTGGCGACACTTGGCCAGATCATTTGCCTTGTGAACGCATAGGCATTTTTTTCCATCTTTTCTTTTAGGCACTTGTTTGATAGGATAGTTAGGACTCCTTGAGCGATTGAATCGGGATCTCTAAATTCTGCCAAGACTCCGCGTTCAGGAGTTACTATTTCTTTTGCGTGTGGGAACGGCGTGGAGACAACCGCCCTTCCCATGCCCATCGCGTATACGAGTGTACCGCTTGTCATCTGATTTTGGTCCGTGTTTGAGCATATATACACATCGGTTGCTTCCAAATATTTGATGATTTCACCGAGCTTGACGTACTTGTTGTAAAATTTTGCGTGCTTTTGGATGCCAAGCTCTTTTATTCTGTCCTGAAGCATATTTCTGTACTGCTCGCCTTCTTTCTGCCTGATCACCGGGTGGGTTTCCCCGATGATTATGTACAGTACATTCGGATATTTTTCTATCACTTTTGGAAGCGCTTCAAGAACATGCTCATAGCCCTTTCCGGGATTCATCATTCCAAATGAGGATAATATGGTCTTTTTGTGGAAATTCATTTTGGCCTTTTTCTTGTGGCTTTGGACATATTCCGCCGTTGGAATTCCATGGGGGATCAGTTCCATTGGTTTGGTAATGCTATAATCGTTTTTGAGAATGTCAATAGCGGTATTGGTCATTACAACTATGCTCACACATTTTTCTGCAAGCGCCTGGACAACTTTTTTTAGCTTGTCATTTGGCGAAGGGAGAACAGAATGAAATGTGATCACCATGGGTTTATTGATTATTTCCATAAAGGCTATCAGATAGCTCCCATACTCCCCGCCAAAAATTCCAAACTCATGCTGGATGTTCACTAATTTTATGTTGTCATTGTGATTTATCTTTTTTGCAGTATCAATATACTCTTGAAGGTCTGAGTCGTTTATCTGCGCAATGACTTCATTGGGATAGTTGTAGATGTTCGTAACATCATTGTTCATCGCGATCACCTGCGACTTTACATGCGGTGAGAATGCCTTATCCATCGAGGTAACTATATCTCTGGTAAAGGTCGCAATTCCGCATTCTCTTGGCGGGAATGTAGAGACATACAGGATGCTTGATGTTTTTCCCTTCATAAAAAACATAAAACTTAAATTTTTTATAAATCTATCACTATAGTGCGCTGATATGGCATAAACCTGGTCGGTTGTTGGCTTGCCTACGGTTGAGTTTTTTCCGCTTAAAGCTAAAAATATGCTGAAAATTTCTTGTACTCAATTTTTTTCTGATATAGCAAATCAATATCTAAGAGTAGTAATCTACTTGATTTGCCATAAATCAACACCCCGTTCTCATTACCAAAGCAAGTTTTTCAAGACCGATTCTTTCTTTTGACGCAGCAGCGATAGGCGATGCCACAGAATCTGCTGTACCATAAGCGTTATTTTCAGCAATCTGCGCTTAAAAGTTGATCCAGAAGCTCATTCAAGTTTAATGATACCGCCGCAATTCTCTTGTCAGCCGCCCCGTAATATATGTATAACCTGCCATCGAAAATGGCCGTGCCAGTAGGGAACACTACGTTATCCACATCCCCATATTTTTCATAATCTTCTTTTGGAGAAAACAACGGCTTTGCCAGCCTGCCAAGCACCTTTTGCGGATTGTTTAGGTCTAAAAGCGCAGCACTTGCGTGATATATGCTCCCTCCCTTTGAATCTTCTACCCCGTGATAAATCAAAAGCCAGCCTTTTTTTGTCTTTACAGGGACTGCCCCGCCGCCGATGCTTCTTGATTCATAACTATGTTCAGGCTCTAAAATAATCCTATCTCCCAGGCTTTTTAGGTACTCGCTCCAATAGCCAATATGTAACTCGCTAAAGTCATTGAAATATGCTATGTGTATGTCTGGAAGGATCCTATGCACCAACGCGTATTTGTTGTCGATTTTCTCGGGGAACATAAACACATCTTTTTCCCATAGCAGTACATCCTCAGATACAGTCTTCTGTAGGTATGACCCAAAGAAGAAATATCTTTCTTTTAGTTTTGTTTTTCCATGTTGAAAAATCTCCATCGCTTCGCTATATCGTATGTTTGCTGTAATGGGGCCTTTCTTCTCCCAGTTTTGCAGGTCCTCACTAACGGCATAAGCAGCGAGCGCATTTTTCCCATCAAAAACAGTATAGAATAGATAATAACTCCCGCCCAAATGCACTATCCTTGGATCTTCTATGCCCTGCTTCTCATAATCGTGCTCGGCTAAAATCACCGGGCTTGTGCTCCTTTGAACAACGTTTAGTGGACCTTCAAGCCTGCAGTATGCTATGGTGGAGTGATTTCCTTCTCGAACTGCCCTATAGAACATATGTATCATGTTCCCCTCTTGTATACAGGTTGGATTCAAGACTGCCTGGTTCTCAAAATCCAGGCCAGATGACTCAAGGATTATCCCTTCTCTTTTTATCTCCACCATATCCGCATTATATCTGCAGCCATTTAAAAGATTATTTGATTTGCCATTCATGCAGGAGCGTTGATGTTTTCAAAGAGGGGGTGTCATTGGGTTAAGGTGCTCGGGAAAGGTTTTGAATTTCAAGAATCAATCGAGAAAAAATTAAATCCCTCAGCGCAAATCCAAATCAAAAAATCAGGGAAAAAGGTAAGGACCTTTCCTTAGTGTTCTACGCTGGGCGTCGGCGGATTTTAACTCTAGGTAGCACTCTAGCCGTAAACCAGACTCGGAGTTTGACCTTAAGTAAAGATCCGATAGCGAAAAATAAAATGTAACAATTCAACCAGTTTTTAAGTTACTCAGGCGATTCATAACTGAATACTTAGTTCTTACAGGTTTACTATCGTGATATATGACATTTAACTCTTCAGCTATTTTTTTGTTGTTGACGCCAGAACCCCACCGATAATCAGGATTTACAGACAATTTCCGTGCATATTCTTCCTCAGAAGTCCCCCAAGAGACAATTTTCCTGGCGGGTTCTCTGTATTTTTGCAGCATCGAGACTATGGCGCGAGGAGTTCTTATTGGTGCTCCGTTATGGTAAACTCTGTTTAGCTCAGCAGCTATCTTAGTTGCGTCAGAAGATGACCCACGCTTATATTTTGGATTTTGCGCTAACTGTTTGGCATAATCAAGTTCTGGAATGTCAAATCCTTCGGCAATCCATGGCAAAAAACCTCTTGCTCGGGTGCCCATAACACTGGCTTTTTTGGCATTTTTCAATTGTTGATCATAGGGAATTTTTGCTAAAGTTCTTTTGTATACTTGTTTGCTGGATTTACTTTGTTTTGCTCGTATCTCGGCTATCTTTTCATCATTTAACCCTATTAGAGTTCCTCCCATTTCCCAAAGACGCTTGCTATTCTGAGATTTATGTTCCAATTCAAGCCTTCGCCGCTCTTCGTCATTCAGTATGCCAGTGTTCTTGATAACAAAATATATGGCGCCTCTTGCTACCCCTTCGCTTAAATCAAGCTGGTTTGGAATATATTTGCGGGCAATTTCTGGCTGCGTCATTCCATTTTTGTAATCAGATACAATTTCTTCGTGATAAGAGCTCTGCAGTAGTCGTTCACCAAGTTCAAAGGTTCTTAATATTGCTGCCTGCTGTTCCCTGGAAACGCCTACTAAGGATCCTTGTATTCTGCTTTCAAGCGATTTGTCTTTTGGCATGGTTTGATGAGGAATATTAATTAAATCCTGTTAACGGTTTCGGATCTCCATAGGGATCAGCTAATCCACCAGTTTCAATTGAGATGTGCTTTCCATGCTTTTGCTGCTGTTGATACAAAACATGCCTAGTGTATTTTAGATGAGCTCCAACCCAATTAGCTAGTGGGACGATCTTATTTCCTCCTTCCCGCATTCCCAAGTAAGGATCATATCGAGCCACTGCCCGTTGGAATAAATCTTGGGCCATGTCTGCCAGATTTGTATTTTTTAGAAGCCTTTGATATTTATTTGAAGTTCTGCTTCCCAACTCAAGCAATAGCCCATATGCTTTTTGTCGTACTTCATCATCAAAGCTATACAATAGCTTTCCTGCCCTAAATCCGAACTCTTCTTCTGAAATATTGTTATCGCTTTTTTTTGCTGATGGAACATAATCTACTGGAATTTCCTCTCTTTCAAGCCCATTCTCTTGAACTGCTTCTATAAATGTCGGCCAGTTTCCAAAGTGCCTTATAATGGTCATGTATCCGGGCAGACCTTTTGCTTCTTGCCATTCTGTTGTTGTAGTAATTCCAGATTGCCTGCCAATTTCGATTAGCTCTTCTTTTGAATATCCTTTTCTTCCACGCTTTCCAGCAATTCTACCAACCGAAGAATACTGGGTTGAAGGAGAAGTATTAGTATTTCCAAATTGCGAAATTGAATAGCTGGCTAATTCCTCTAAAGTCTTTTTGTCATCCTTTACGCTTGCATCCATAAATTGCGCCACTGAAGACATATGCTGAGGAGCATATAATTTTACAAGATGCATTACGGTCCCTTTATTTAGTGCATGCCCTATAGTATATCCTGTACCGCCTCTTCCAGTCCCTTTCGATAGACCTCTTAAAATATTCGATCTAAAATTTAAGTATTCCACCATGTTATCATCTATTCCAGAGTTTGGTTCCGGCAACTTTTTTCCTTCTGCAAGGTAGTTTATTCCTTGAATTAATAATTCTTCAAATCGATTTGACACTTTAGTATGCCATCTTGACTCGAATCTATCGTCACTAATCCCTAGCAAATCAGCCATAGCTGCTCCATTCCCAAAAAGAGAAAAGGCACTTTTTTCCGATTCAGACAAGCCAAGCTCTTTTGCTAGAATAAGCCTACCAACTCTACTGCCATACGATCTAAAGAAATGGTCACTATTTTCAGCATACCTTTCTTTAAGAAAACCTATTATTTTTCTCGTTGTTTTTACACTTAGATCCGGCATAGAGGTATCTCTATCATGTAATATTTCGTAGTTAACGCCCAATTGCTCGCGGAGTAAGACAGGATTCATCAACACTGAGAGCGTATGTATATCGCTGGTTATTCCTTTAGATGATTCGATTTCCGCAGCCAGCTCAATAAGCCCCTGTCTAGTCCCATACGTCTGGACAAATTCTTCTACGTTTTCGTTGATTTTTTTCCGAAGGTATTCCAGGGTTTTTTCTAGATCTGTTAGCTTACCCCTGAACCATTTCGGTTCCCAAGAGGTTTCGAATTTAGCGTCTTCTATATTCAAATAGGAAGCGAACCTAGGACCATTAGCCGCTATTGTACAAAGAGCATCTAAGCGCACCTCGAATCCCTTTTCAGCATAAAAATCCCGCGCTATATCGATAAGCCCGCTTTGTCTTCCATAGGTTTCAAAGAAATCTCTCGAATTTTCCCTGTACTTGTTCCCTAGAAAATCCAGCAACAATTCTAATCGATCATGGGTTAAATTCATTAGCACTTTAGTATTCCATTCGCTTGAAAATCTTGGATCGTCAATTTCAAGCAGATCTGACAATACTCCTCCATTTCCGGTGATAGATTGAAGATATGTTACTCTTCTTTTCAAATTGGCTTCAATGTCTCTTCCTAAAATGAGCTGGCCGTCATTTGAGCCATAACGCGAGAAGAAGTCATCACTATTTTGATTGTATTTTTCTCTTAGAAATTGAAGAATTATCTCTATTTCGTCTAGTGGAATGGTGAACGATCTTGGCTTCCACTGGGTCTTAAATAGTGGATCTTCCTCTTGGCCTAAAATAAGCCTTTGGATTGCTTCAGGATCATTGACAACTGTTCCTAATCTTTGCAAATGCACATCGATGCCTTTTTTCTTTAAATCTTTAGCTAGTCGATACGTTCCTGCTTTACTCCCATATCTCTCGAAAAAATGCCTAGGGCTGAAATGATACTCATCCGCAAGAAAATCTATTACGGATTCTAGCGTATCTAGATGAATATTCATATCTCGCGGTTGCCATTCCGCTTCAAATCTTGAATCACTGAGTCCGGTTATCTGTTGAACCCGGGAAGGTTTCCCAAATACAACGCTAAGATCGTGAAGGTTAATCCGTTTGCCGAATTTTTTTTGCTCTTTTAAATCCGATGCGAAATAATACATCCCTTCTGGACTGCCATAAGCACAAAAGACTTCATCGTTGCTTTTTGCATAAGTCTCCTTTAGCAATTCAGTGGCGATATCAATTAATGTTCCCCCAGCGATTTTTTGTTGATCCCAGGCTTCGAATCGCTCATCCTGAACATTTAACAATGTTGAAAGAAGGCTGCCCTTTCCAACAAATGTGTGCAACCTATCTGGCCCTATATCGAGATTTCTTTCTTTTTTGAGGTCTTTTGAAAGGGTGAGCGCTCCCATAGATGATCCATACTTTGTGAAAAATTCACGGTCATTTTCTAAATACTTCTCTCTTAAGAATCCCAGAACTAAATCTAAATTTTCAAGAGTGCTATCGATATTTTTTGGCCTCCATTCCCTTTTGAATCTCACATCAGCAATTCCTAGCGATTCTTCCAAAGCGCGACCATCTCCCACTATTGAACTGATACTTGCAGGACTAAGGTCAATACCATGATTTTGCTGTAATTCTTTTGCAAGAATGACAGAACCTAAAATTGATCCGTATACTTCAAAAAAACTATTTGGATCTTGTTCGTATCTTCTTTTTAAATGCCCAATTATCTGCCTCGCTTCATCAGTAGTGGAATACATAACTCTAGGGCCCCAATTTTTTTCAAACCGAGAGTCGCTTACATCTAGTAGTGCCGAAACAACAGTGGGCTCGGCTATTAGTGAATATACTTTCTTTATCCTTAAATCTAAACCAATATTTCGCAAGTCGTTTGCAAGATTCAAAGCTCCAATTTTGTTTCCATATCTCTCAAAGAATTTATCAGAAGAATCACGATATGATTGCTTTAAGTAATTTGCTATATCTTCGGCATCCTCGAATCTCAGCTCGATCCGACGAGGCTTCCATCGAATTCCTTGCGCATAATCTCCTAGCAATCCTTCCAATCTTTCTTCGTTTTTGAGTAACTCAGAAAGATGATCTAAGTTCATTCTTCTTATTTTTCCCATGGCTTTCATATCTCTTGCAAGAAAAAAGCTGCCTGCTGACTGACCATAATATTCCAATGTTTTCCTATCCAGGCTGGATAAATACTCTCTCAGTTCCTTAACATTTTCTACGGATGTAGGAAGGCTTGCAGCAATTTCTTCCAGAGACTTTTTTTTAGCCATTTTACTTTCCACCTAACTTTTGGTAAGTATCTGTCAGTGCAACATCATATCTTCCATCAGAAATTTCAAGCACTAACCTTTCTCTGATGGTATCTGTAGTGAGGTCTTTCCTTTTTTTGAATCCAAATTGCTTTACAGTGATACCCTTCCTTTTTATTTGAGCTATGTATCGTGATGGTTCTTCAACAATAGCTATATTCGCTTCACTTCTATAAGGAGTATTTCCTTGTAAACCATTTTGTTCTTGAATTTGAGAATCTTTATAGGGATTTATTCCGATAAGAAGCGACATACCTTCCTTTTCTTTAACTAGAAATTCTAAATCATTCATATGAAATTCAAGCCCTTTAGTCCGCTGTAAATCGGCTGCCAGAGTCCCTGCGTTGCTTTCATATCTAGAGAAAAAAGATGTTGGTGAATGCTCATATTCATGTTTAAGGAATGCGACAATTTCATCAACTTCCGACAACGAAAGGCGCGTTTTTTCAATGTTCCATTGGTTTCTGATTTGAGCATATGGAATACGTGTAAGGGCTGATACAACTTTTGGATCGTATAGCAAATCGCTTATGCCAGAGACTGGCATTTCAATTCCATACGTAACCGACATCTCTTTAGAAAGGATTACTGGGGCTATTGGTGAAGTGTAGATTTGTAAAAATAATTCAGGCTGCTGCTGGTACCTTTGCTCCAAATGGGAGATTAGGACCTGGGCTGCGGAATAATCGAGTCCAAGTTGACTTGGCTTCCATCTACTTTGAAATTTTGCATCAGACACCCCTAGTAAATTTGCAAGTATCTGTCCTGATCCAGTCAAATCGTGAAGTTTTGCCATATCTCTTCGAAATACTCCAACTTGAGCAAGATCTGACGCAAGCTTATAATCGCCATCAATCGATCCGTATTTTTGAATGAAGGCAGAAGGAATTTTTTGATATTGTTGTGATAAAAAGCCTATTATCGATTCCATCTCACCAACAGTAAACCTAAAGCTCCTAGTATTCCATTCTGTTTGGACATTTTGAGGTTTTTTATCCGTGCTTTCAACCAAAGAACTAACATGCTCTTTGGAAGCAAGAAGTGAGGCTAAATCAGGAAGGTATACTGGCTCAGCGGTCTTTTCTTTCAAATCCTTACCCAATACATACAATCCAGTGTCGCTCTTGTATTGCGTTAATTTTTTATCGGATGCAGTTTCAAGCAACTCTTTTACTAACAATGCGATATTCAAAGAAACGGTTGGATTTTTGAATTTTTCCCTATTGTGCGAAAGGGAATCGTAAATAGACGTTGGAGATAAATCAGACGTTCGCAGTATTCTGCTAAGATCTCTCGTTAAAAGATATATCCCATTCGGGCCGCTATATCCTGAATTTTCCAATAAAAAACCAGCCTCCTGATCGATTATGTGTCTGTAGATCGGAGCGCCATTTACCTTTGTTTCGATTCCAAAATGTGCAGCTTCTTTCTCAAAGACGCTCAACAATCGAAGATTGCCCTTTGCATCCAAAAGTCCTTCAAAATTTAAGCCACTAAAGGTATCAAATCCAGCGACACCACTCGCTTCATGCATAAATAAGACATACTCCACATGATTTTGTATAATCTTCCTCTTGGATGAAGCTTCTTGGTGCTGATTATGCCAACTTAGGGCTGCTTCTGCAGTGGCTAGGGCTATGGATTCAACTTTACTTCTATCCCCTGCTCTCTTCAGCCCATTTGCATACTTTTCTATCAGAGGTTTTGCTATTTCTAAAGCAAACTGCGAATGAGTGGCTTTTCCGTTGGAGGAGTACCTCTGATCGAGATCATGCGCTTGGTAAGAATCTTCTCTAATTAAGTGCCCAAATTTTTTCCGAAATCTTTTTGAGAAACCATACGGGTTTAAGGTTTTGCTCCAAGACTGATCTCCATTGACATCATGCTCTTGTCGTGAATAATTCCTAGATAATCGTCTTGCTGAACCGGCAAACACTCGCTTCCCTTTCCTTATTTGGGTGTTTTTTCTAGTGCCCACGTTAACTCACTTTTTTGATTTTTTATTCGTACTGAACATTTCATCCAAAGAATCTACTAGGTGTGTTAACCCTCCGAAAACTGTTGACGGATTGGCGTAGCCATTCATTTTTTTTGAGTATAGATTTGGATATTTAGATTGAGGATATGCATTTTTCACTGCTGCGGCAACAGAACTATGGAAATATGTCTGAAGCATACCGTTCAAGCCATGAGCTTGAAAATCGCTTTTCGTTGCCCTTGTCAACACTTCTTCAGGAGAGTATCCAACTCTTTGCTCATACATGTATCTCGTGAGCACGCCTGCCTTCCTGCCTTCATCATATCGGAAGAAATTCCGAGGAAATGCGGACCCCTTTTCCAGAACTTTCTGATATGCATCAATTGTTTCTTGCTGTGTCGTTAAAAAATAAGGCATCATAGCAAGATGCAATACTTTTCTGGGATCACTAAACTGTTCAGAAGCTTCCAGCATTATCTGCAGCCTCTCTTTCACGTCAAAAAGTTTTTTGTTTACGTAATCAGCAGTACCTTCAGCAAATTCCAATCCAGGAAGACCAAATTGATCATGCCATCTCATTCCCATGATGGAAACTAGAAGACCATATTCAGTAACACTAAGCAAATTCCTTAACTCCTGATCTAGTTCTCCCATTCTCTCCCGTACTATTCTGCTTTTTTCGTTAGACATAAGCTTATCTAAAGGGGAGGGGTATGGGCTCCTTCTTACAGCAATACTAGCAAATGAGTTACCACTAATATTTTCTTCATTTCTCTCTTCATCTGGGTTTATCATTTGAGTGTTCCTATGCTTATGCTGAAAGAGCATAATCTATTGCATAATATAATTTTCTCCAGGTTAGCGATTTCTGAAACGATGTGTTATTTATAAATCTTTGTAAAAATTTATATCTGTATAGTAGTGACATTTTTCCCATAATTAAAATGCTTGGTTTAGCTTGAGGCAGAAGATAAGTAAGGAGAACATGACAAGCATACAAAACAAAACACCAAAACCCTTATATATCCATCGTATATACATCAGCTATATGGTAACCGAAATGATCACCTTAAAACTGGATGACAAGTTCCTAAAGGAAATAGACACCATTGTAAGCGGCAATGGATACCACAGCAGAACGGAATTCATCCGAAATGCGCTAAGAGAAAAAGTGGAAGAAGCAAAGATGAAGAAAGCCATGCTCGAAATAGCCCGTCTAAAAGGCGCATCAAAAAAGAAAACAAGCGATGAGCAGCTTGAAAAGATACGCTCAAAGGTCTTTGAGGAGCTTGATAAGAATATCAGATGAGTTCTTCTGGTTTATAGTGCTTTGAAATATCTTCCAGTTTCTTATAGTGGTTATCCCGGGTCACAAGCAGCGCACTGTTATCCCTTGCCACAATTGCATGCAAGGCATCTCCAGGTGGCAGATTCCGCTCCTTTGCAACCCTTTTGGCTTCTTCACGCTGCTCTGCTGATGCAACGATCTTTTTGATGTTCTTTTCGAATGGATTGAACATGCCCCTGATCTCTGCCATTGAATAGAGTGTTTCAAGCTCCCTAATGAGAAAATCAGTGAGAATAATCGTTTCTTCCTTTGCTTTTATTGTAGCCAGCAATGTAAGGGCATATTCTCCCAACGGCTCTTCTTGAAATCCTTTCCTATCCTCGTAGAGATCAACCCAAATCGAGGTATCGATCAAATATTGGCTAGCCATACAAAAAGGCTTGATGCTATGGATTTATATTTATTTGCTGAATTTTCTTGTTTCAATAAAAATGTAGGACGGATGTAGCTACAAACCTTATAAATGCCGTCTGCACTCTTCATTTCATTTTAGTAAAACTTAAATACGTCTTTATACTCCAAAAAAGAATAAACTTAGGAGAACAAAGAATAGTTCTTAAGGATAAACAGCCGTGTCCCGGCTTTGATCTTTAAGGGAAACCTGTGCCTAGAAGCGCGGAGTATTACCTAAGGAACAAATCCGGGCGTCGGCGTTTTCATTCTTTAGTGATTATTCAATGAAAACATTAATAATAACTTTTGAATTCCTTAGCCTATGTCAGACCTTTCATCATTAACAGATTCGCTCGTAAACACCTATGTGGGCTATAAAGAAGGCACGTTCCTCTTATTTTGGGACAGTGCAACCAAGAATATTGCAGCAAGCATTCTTGAGTCAGCAATTCACGCAAGAAACCCTCATGGTGGATATATCTCCTCATTTAACATTGATGATTATAGAAATGGACGTTCTTTGACGTCCCTGCCCGCAGACCTAAAGCAAGAATTGGAATCCAAGCTGCAGGCTTCTAGCGATCCGAACCAAAATACCGTGCTCTACATCATGCATTCGCTTCCCGATGAGATTCCTATGCGAAAGGAGCTTATTGGGATTGCGCAAAAGCATGGGAAAATAGGAGGACTACCTGAATGCACCCTTGATGTCCTCAAAGCAGCCTACCATCCAAACAACAATCCTGCATTTAGCGATGAACTTTTTGTTTTCATAAAAAAAGAATCAGCGATCAGGGTAACTGATGATTCTGGAACAGACTTTACAGTAACTATGAATCATTCCAAATACCCGGTGATGCACAGCAGCGGGATCTTAAAGCCCAAAAGATTTGGCAATCCTATCCCCTCAGAAGTGTACTTGTACCCTGAAGATGTGAATGGGACAATGGTCATCAAGGGCTCCTATGGCCCGATCATGGGTCATGAGCGATTCAGAAACGATTATGCCTCGCTCGTAGATGTACTACAGAAAACGCCGATCATCTGGCAAATACGTAAAGGAGAGATAACTGATGTAAACTGTAATGACGCAGAGATACAAGCGTATGTGCGAACAGCCGTTTTTGAAAAAGACCCAGTCAATGGAAACAAATTCGGTGAATTTGGCGCTCCCTCGAACTTATACATCCTCTCCAGAGAGTTGACGGGCAATATGATCATCGATGAAAAAGGAAGAGTGCATGGTGCACATGCTGATGGGTATAAAAGCAATGGCAGTGGATGCCCCTACGAATCAAAAGAACATGGTGATGGCTTGAT
>CAZFPU010000003.1:24675-32734 GCA_964521145.1 uncultured Methanosarcinales archaeon
TTTAGCTAGGTCAGCTCAACAAAAAAATAATACGCGGTGGGTCCGCTTTGATTGTGCTCGTTCTCTCCAACTATGATCTGGAAATCATAGGCTGTGCCATCAAATCCTATCTTGTTCGCATCTACGATTGCCGTGTAGATCAGATTCTGGGCCCCATCGCTTAAAAGCACTTCATAGAATTGCTGCTGCTGATACGCATCATTGACATTGATGTTTGTGGATCTGCACTGATCTTGAGAAAACGAAGTGGTACTGACCAAAAAAGCAGGATGAGCGCTACGATTGAATGTGATGTTTACTCGATCAGGGCTGAAATTATTCTGGCCCAGCACCCATTCCTCCTCATAGATCTGCTCTTGCGAACTACAGTCTATCTGCGCGAAATTTACATCAAGTGCGCGGCTGGCGAACACTTCACCGGTAGGCTGCACTTGATGCCAGGCATAGAATGAATTATTGTTCCCATCAGAGAGAATTATGCTATTGCTGATGTTTCCAAAGAAGCCCTGCCATGACCTTGTCCTAAAATCTCCTCCTATGCTGATGCCTGTTATGTTGCGCCCTTGTGCCTGTTGCGCATATCCTGGATTTGTCGGCTTTCTCTGGCTTTGTCCCCTGGTCATGTTGTCGGGGCCACCAATGGATCCCAAGCTTGGTTGGATGCTTGCATAATCCTGCACATGCAACCCCAGATATCCCATTGGCGAGGCATTGCAGCTCACATTGTAGAAATGGACCCCGGCGCTTGCAAAGGTCCTATTAAAATTGTAAAGTCCTGCATTCGCGTTAAATGTCATATTGAATTTTCCGGTGTCTGAAAACGAGATGTTGCACACCGCAGAGCTTCCGCTGATAGGTGCATTGCTGCTTGTATCGGAGTAGTTGGCATAAAATCGTATTAGCTCACCAGGATATCTGGATGTGAAGTCAGAATCATCGTAGATGATGAGTCTTGTATTGCCTTCTGATTGGCCCCCTGTTCCACTGATGCCTAGGACGATGAAGAAGAGGCCATCGGGTGTTGCCCTGAGGTTATCATCTCCAAGAGAGAGCACATACTCTTTGGTGATATGGGGCAGCTGTGAACAACCTTCGAATATCTCATCAATGTTTTGCGCGTTTTCGCATACCCGTACATTGGTTTGACCAGCAAGCCGTGGTACATAGAGCGTTCTATTGCCCATGAAAGATTTTGATGAGTGGATGAATGATTTTCCTCTCGTTACATTCATCGCTCCGCGAATATCTGATAAGTTCATATCATCGGTGAATTCAAGATCGAAATCGCTCAAGGGGTATCCATCCTTGTAGAGGGAAAATCGCTCTTTTTTCCCTGGTTCGAATCGTTTTGCTGTGGCAATTGGAGAGCCATCGGAATCATATATCTCAAATTCATTGCTTGGTCTGATTATCTCAAATATTGCCGATGGAAACTGCGGCGCTGCAGGGAGTTCAATTGCGTTAACGCCCGCGCCACCACCCTCTCCTCCCCCTCTTCCACTAGACAATCTTTGTTGCCCCTGCTCTCGCGCTTCTCCACTTTGATCCCCATTAGGGGGCGCCTGTTCTTCAATCAATGGATCCTCGATGGCAGCTGGACCGGTATCGTTGCTTTGCATTCCAGATTGTGTGGTGTTGGTGCTCTCATTGATAGTTGATTGGTTCTTTACGATATCTCTGATTGCCTGACCAGTTATCTGGTTTTCATCGTTTCTGATGAATAAGAACAGTACAAGACCCATGAGCATAATGAGCAGAAGCGATGTTACCATTATATGCACACTCCTTCTTGTCATTTCTCTAGTCATGTTCTTGCAACGCTCCGAACAAATGAAACTTCGTTATGTTCCTAATGCCGCTTCTATGCACCAATTCTTCTTTGGAAAGATCGCTGCTAAAAAGCGATGAGAAGCAGGCGTATCTGATTTCTTTGGCGCTCAGATGGGGCTTTAAGTGAGATAGCATCTGTGAAAGGCGTGCACGAGAAAGTGGCTTTTTTTTGCGACTGAGCAGGAAATCCTCAGAAGAAAAAACATGTTCTTGACAATAGGAATACAGCCTGGCACTCAATGCAGAAGAAACATCCAGCACCCGGCTGTTTTTTCCTTCTATGATAATCTGGTTTTCCAAAAAATCGATATTGCTTTTCTTAAGCAGCAAAAGCTCTCCAACCCCACAACCCGTCTCAAGAAGAATGGCGATGAGGAGATTGAGTCTTGCATCATTTGCTTTTTTGAGGGCTGCATACAGCTGTGCTTCGTTTACCGCTTTTTTTTCGTCGAAGCGCTTCAATCCAAAGGAGGACCCTCCCTTCTTGGATCGTATCTGCATTGCTCGATAGAGGTGCTGGAGCATCTTTGGCGTAATCCTAGCGCCAAAACGAAGCGATACGCGTGCAAAAAGCCGATGCACATATCTTTGATTGAGTCTGCCAGATAGCGGGCTTTCAAACAGGTAAGGCTTTTTTGGATCACAATAGCGGCATATTTGAGAAATCAATTCTTGTGGCAGTTCAAGCATGCGCTCTTTCCTATCGTGCGCAACTTCCTTGCGTATTCGAATGATCTTTTTTGTAGGATCAAGATCTGAAGGGGTAAGTTCGATGAGTTCGAACAGATAGATCCCTGCATGGAGCAGTATCCCCATGATGAGGCTATCTTGTTTGTTTTCCAGTCTGTTTCGCAGGCTCTCGATTAGGTCAAATGACACTTTTTCCCTGATTTTAATAGAGCTCACGCTACTTTCTTTTTCCAAAGGCCTCACGCAAAAATTCCCACTAATTTACTATTTGTTAATTTAAAGACACTATTTATAAATATTTCTTTTTCTTTTCTTTTATATTATCAAGAGTAGCGGGTAAGAAATCAACTTTTTTTGAATGAAACTAGGGGTTAAACCCCCGACCTTAGGTCTATTACTAAAATGTCGGAATTCCACAATTCCTCTGAGTGGTGGTTTGCTGTGGGAACACTGGGGCGGAATTCCGAGCATGCTCAAATGTCGGAAACCGCCAAAAATGATAATTCGATAGTAGTCGGTTTCCGAACACCCCGAAATGTCAAAAGTCGCAATTTTTTATGGATTATTGTTGCGACTTTTGAGCATGCTCAGAAACAGATTCTGCGTTTCTGACAATTAAAAATTTTCGATGAACCACTCAATGTAAACCCACTTTCATGCCACTGTCGTTTCACCGTTGGTTTTTGACAAATCATATATGGTTTCATTGGGTGGTAGTTTGGTGCAATGACTTGGACCCAATACTAAGCACATTAGAGAGCAGTTCATGTAGTACTTTTTTAATAATCGACAAGCCCCATCTCGGTGGGGAGGGGCACTTTCCCTGGGTTCAATTCCCCGACCTTCAGGTCGTTCAATAAAAAAACATACACAGATCATTGGGTGGTAGTTTGTCGCAATGGTCTGAACCCAATAACTAACATCGGAGAGCAGTTCATGTAGTACTTTTTTAATAATGGGAAGCCCTGTCCCTTTAGGGCGGGGAGGATGTCACTTACTTCTTTTTCTTCGACTCTAATCTTTCAAGCTCATCTTCAATATCAGAAAGCGTTTTCCCCTTGACCTTCTGCACTCTTCTTTTTCGAAGCACGATAAGAGTAACGATAAGAAAAGACGCACCTACCAATGCGCCGCCTATGAATATGAAATTGGCAGGTATTGTCTTATTGAGTGCTTGCGCCGCCGGCTCTATTGCTTTTTGCAGTGCATCAGTTGGCTTTTTTAGTTCATCAAGGGGTGCAGTTTGGCTTGTTGCATTCGATGCTGCCTGGGTTTCCGAAGCAGGAGCCATGGTGTCATTTTGTTTTTTTGGCTCAATATTTTGTGCGCTTTCTGCTACTTTTGGATCAGTGGCATCTGAAACCACTACCCTTTTTGTTATGGAAAAAAACTCATTTGCAGAGGACCTATAGTTTACATCAACGTCGATGATAGTTGGATCCATGATCTTTTCAAGAATAAGCAGATATCCATTGGGGTCTAGGAATGCTGCCTCTTTGCTTCCTGAAATTGTTCCATCAATGGATTTGTATTTCGCAGAGATAGAAACAAACTTTTCTTTTTGGTTTGGATTGATTAGAAGGATGGTTACAAGCGCTCCTTTCTCAGTTTCTTTGAGTGCATTCTCGATGATAGGGCACATGCATCCTACTGGGATCTCGAATATCCTTTCACTGCTTTTGGAAAGATCTTTCTCCTGGTATTTTGCAAGTGTCTTGAATTGCACGCTGCCTGTTTTTTTTGGAATGATAGATAGCGTAAAATTGATTGACTCTTTGGATTCAAGGGTATCGCTCCACGTGAGCTTATTGCCGTTTTTAGTCAATTCATCTGGGATTTTTGAAAGTGCAAGATCCGCTGGAATCGTGATCTCGAAAGGAGACACTAAGATATCATCAGCGGTATTGATATTTTTGAGTTCAAATACAACAATCGATTCCTCATTGAAATACAACTGCTGCTCGCTTGCTTTCGTAAGCTGGATCGACGCATTATTCACTTTGCCCGATACCGTGCTTTTTTCTTCTACGCTCGCTACACCATTAAAATAAGAGATATTCGCAGTCAAAGAAAAGGAGCCTGGACTTATCGCCTTTAGGTCGTAGCGGCAGATTATTTTGTTGGTTGGGTTTATCGTTGTGTCCAGTACCAGGTGGTTCTCCTTGATAATGCATTTCTCGCTACCAACCACGGCCAGCTGCTCTGGGATCGGGATTGAAGTGTGGAAATTGGTCGCTGAAACATCGCCCTTGTTCTCAAAAGATATGGTTCCCCTGGTCAGCTCGCCTTGCGTGAGCGAATCCTCTCCTATCTCATGGGTTATCTCGATATCTGAGGTTATCGTATAGATCGTTACCGTGCTTTCATACATGTCAAACAAAGTCGTTGCGTTGCGATAGGCAAACTCGATCTCACCGATGCATACCTCGATGTTGTTCTTGCTTTCGCAGCCAAGTTCTGGTACTATGTATGAGGAGACATCTGATTCGACAAGTGCTCGCTTGCTATAGAAATCATACTTGAATGTGAACTGCTTGCCTACCGCCTCCACTGTTTTTCCATGGATCACGAGTCCGGTATATTCGGTTGTCTTGAAAAGGGCGTAAGCACTAGGAATTAAGAGCACAAGCAAAATCATTGCGACAATTTTTTTCATGATGCTTTCTTCGTGCTTACCTTATATAAAATTTGGGGTTTGGTTGCTCAGAACAAAAAATATGGGCCCGACCAGATTCGAACTGGTGACCTTCGCCGTGTCGAGGCGACATCATAGCCGCTAGACTACGGGCCCTTGGATTTTTAGGATAGATGGCCAGTTTAAAAGAATTGCGATAAATATAACAGGCATGCGAGTGGCAAAGTATGCCCTCATCAGGTCGAGCCTAGTGAATTTGTTATTGGGAGTCGAAATCATTCCGCGCTTCGCACATTATTTAGTGCGGTGCCTGCGCTCTCGTTCATAACGCTCCGGCCTCGCCTATTTATTTCCAGTAAACTTGGGGGCTAAGCGTAGCGCAGCCCCTCTTTCCCCGGGTAGATACGCTAATTGATAGGCGTGGAGATGGTATACTTTGTCAGCATCAAATAACCGCCTAGCTTAAGAAATCCCAAGAATTAATTGCCCCCAAGGGCTGTAAAGGAAGATGAATATTGCCGTAAGCAGCCCAAAAACGATCAAGGTCACATCTTGACGAATCCTTTGAACTCTGGTGAAATCTCGCTCGGTGTTTATGACATCTGGCTGTGTTATCACTCCTATGAGCTTGTTGTCCTCGATAACCGGGCAGTTGAGTGAAGGGTTCTTTCTAAACATCTGATCTATTTTTTTGTAAGGGGTGTCTGCGCCAACAAGTATGAACTCATTGCTCATCACATCCTTTACTCTTATGGAGGCTGCCTTTTTCTTAAGCGCCACCTTCAACATCTCCTTTTTGGTCACGATCGCTATTGGTATATTGTTTTTAGTGACTAGGAGCAGATGGGTGTGCTTTCTTAGCATCATGCGCGCCGCTTCTTCAAGTGAGGCATCTTCTGAAATCGTTATTACCTCCTCGGTCATGAATGTTTTTGCTTCGATCATGTTATAGCAGGATATAGTAGCATATGATGCCTAGTGCGTAGATCAGGAACAGCCCAAGCACCGCATTCTGCAGATGGCGATGAAATCGCATGTTGTCGTTGATCGCCTGCACCACGTTGTTGTGCGTCACAATGCCCACCACGCGCTCAGTTTCCACAATAGGGTAATTGCCGAATGTCTTCGTGTCCATTATCTTGTTTGCCTGTTCAAGCGATGCCTGCTTATCGATTATAGTGACTGGTGAACTCATGATAGAGAATACCGGGTCTGATAGTTTCATCTTCTTGCTGCAAAATATCCGCACGATGTCTGTTGTAGTGACGATACCAATCAATAGGCCGTTATCTTCTATGATTGCGCAGCTATCAGAGCCTTTCGAGAGCCTGCTGACCAATGTTTGGATCGAATCGTGCGGGCTTAGCCTAATCACGCTCGTGCTCATGATAGAATCAAGCTTGGCCATACTTTGCCATTGCTTAGCGTCATTTAAAAACTTTTTTAATATTCGTCCGGGTCCAATTCCCCGACCTTTAGGTCGATCATTCAATAGTCATATACTGCTTCATTGGGTGCTAGATTGTTGCAGTGGGTGGACCCAATGACTAGCCATTGAAACATCATGCTGTTTTTTTTAAGAATCGGCAAGCCCCCTCCTTAGGGCGGGGAGGGGGTCATTTGGCCCAGTTGGACTCAACTCATAAAAAAAGATGCTATGCATAGAACGCTATTTTCAAAAAATCATCCTACTGCCTCATTGCGATAGTTGATGGGCTTCGCCTGCCTACGCAAGGACCATCTTTTACCAAAAATCCTGCTGCCATGAGATTCTTTCGAACCGATGATGCGCACGAGTATGATGTTAGAATCCCTCCTTTTTTCATAACGCGGGCTACGTCCTTGAAAAACTCCTCGCTCCAGAGCTCCGGGCATTTTTTTGGCGAGAAAGGGTCGAGAAATGCAGCATCGAACTTCAAATCCAGATTTTTTATTGAGGTTCTTGCGTCCCCTAGAATTATTTTGATGCTTGTTTCGTTATCAGCATAATCCTTGAGCTTGGCCGCTTGCCTGACTTTTTCATAGTTTTTTTGCAGCTGAGATCCTGTTATTGTTTTCTCCTCATATTTTGCTTCAAATGACTTTTCATTCTCAAGTATCTCATTGCTTTCAATTTTTTCAAGGATCAATGGGTCATTTTCCAATCCAACAATATGGAGGGGTGCTATGCACAGCGCAGCTAGGCTGTTATACCCAAGCCCAAAACAGATATCAAGAACATGCATGCCTGATTTTAGTTCACAAGGTTTTGCGAACTTTTCAAAGGATTCCTCTAAAGCGCCTGAAGTTGAATGATAGGTCTCATCGTATTGCTTGTTATGGTAAGAGACACTCCCATCCTTTGTGGTTATTTTTTTCATTCAGGCAGCCCCGGGTATGGTCTATGTAAGTCTATGGGAGCATAAGCAAAATGGGAATTATTGAATCCTTACCGCATTCTTTCACAATTTCCTTTATTTTGTCCAGTCGCTCAATGTTTAGATAATATTTCCAGCCATGTTCTTTTTTCTTTTTGCCACAGATTTTTTGCTTGACTAGGGCCTCCAAGACGATTTCTATTTTATCTTTAGTAATGCTGAGTTTTGACATCTCACGATCTGACAATCCCTTTGTCAAATTGTCAAAATATAATGAGCCTTTGCCAAAATAACCTCCCCTGAAAAGCACTTTGCAGATTGTCCTGCTTATGGCGATATATTCACTTTTCTTGACCTTTGCCATTCAAGTAATTATCATATGCGTGCATATTTAAATATTACGCTATTTTTTTAGCCATTAATGGTTATAGTTTAGCACTTCTAAGGTTTAAATAAAAACATTTAAATAGAGGTATTGTTAACAACTAACTAAACAACTAACTAAACAACTAACTAAACAACTAACTAAACAACTAACTAAACAACT
>CAZFPU010000003.1:32834-34648 GCA_964521145.1 uncultured Methanosarcinales archaeon
AACTAAATGATATCGACATTCCTTAAGAAACAAGGAGCAACACCAAAAAATAAGGTACTGGATTTTTTGATTACCTATTCTGAGTTAGACTACTCTCTAAAGGAGATTGCTACATATTCTGGAACAGGGTATTCAACTGTTAAACTGCTTGTACCTAAATTATCTAAAGATGGGTGGATTCTGTCCACAAGAAAAATTTCGAAGATTGTCCTCTATAAATTAAATGTGAATAATCCCGAGGTTAAGAAATTCATAGAATTCTATTGGGAGGTTATAGAAAACGAAGTCAAGCCCAAGAATACGAAAGCTAAAAATGAGAGCTACGCTTCCCCTGTTTCTTCTGTTGCTATTTCAGCAAGGCATTTCTAGCATAAAATGAACAGAATAAGGATTTTACCAGTCATGATGTAAGAACACTCGATTCTCAAATCATTTGAAAAATAAAAACGGACCAGGGAGGATTTGAACCCCCGACCTATTGCTTAGAAGGCAATCGCTCTATGTGCTCGACCTTTTGCAAGATTCTCCAAGCTGAGCTACTGGCCCATTGGATTTAGAAAATTCGAATCTTCTTTATAAATGTTTCAGCGAGAATGCGAAGATTTCCGGTTACGAATTTATGGAATTAATGGGGATGACCAGAATACAATTGCAGTTCGCTTCTATTTGTGTACCTCCCTGCCCCTCAGTTAGTTTTGTCCCCGCCGCCACATAATTCCTGGGCTTCCTTATTAATCTATGACCTAGGCCTTTTTTTGATTAAGACAGTTCTGTACATCGCTGCTGGGTTGTGTTCGTATCCTCCTTATCCCAGCCACCTCCTTGCAGCACCATAAGCAAGAGCATCATCAATATGACCATCAGCTTTGTGAGAACGTTATTTTGGCGCATGGATACTCTTTGTTCGTATGATTATTCAAAAGTTTGTTCTTTGAGGGGCTCCCATGAAAATGCTTTCCATTCTTTTTTGCTTTTGCTTCAATGAATGAGAATAGTCCTTTGGTTTTTGTTCTCGCTAAAAAACGGGGTTTTTGGCGTCCTGAAAATCAGCCCTTTTTTTTGACATTGGTATGTTTTCCACCCCCTTCCGACCCTATAAGAAAAAACATTTTCATGGAAGCCTCTTTGAGTCAGGCTTAATAGGGCTTAGTGGTCAGTGTTCGAGGTGCCTATACTGCCGCATCTGCTCTTTTTACTTCCCGATGCGATTTCCAGAAGAAAAATCCAATTACAACGATAGTCACGATAGGAGAGAGCCACTGCGGGATATGGACCCCAAAAGCGTCATAGAGCATGACCAGTCCTAAAACAAAGAGTGAATACATCGCTCCATTCTTTAAGTAGCGGTATTTTTTAATGCGCTCGATGTTGTTTATGGTAAAATAGCGAACTAAGAACGCGCCAAGCCCATTCCCTATAAGGATCAAGGGGACGATAAGCGTGAAAGCGAAAGCTCCTAAGACCCCATCGATTGAAAAAGTGGCGTCGATCACTTCAAGATACATAATCTTTGAAACATCTGACATGCCCGATTTCATGAGCTCTTTTTCGGTATGCTCCGCATATTGTTTGAATCCATGGGTAATGAAAAATACCGTTGAACCCAATACAGCGCCAAAGGCCATATAATTGCTCACTTTCATGGCATACCATACAATGGTCGCAAGCACAATAGACACGATCGCAAAAAACCAGATACCCTGTGAATGGAAAAATTTCTCTCCCTTGAGTCCGTAATGTTTTTCTTCGAGGAAAAGCCAATGGAAGAAGAGGAATATGAGGAATGTTCCTGCGCCGATAAGTAGCACAGGGGC
>CAZFPU010000004.1:0-25618 GCA_964521145.1 uncultured Methanosarcinales archaeon
GCAATTTTGGGATACTATCTCTGAGATTGAGTTCAATTCATATTTTGCAGGGAGATACCAAATAGAATTAGAACCTAAACTTTGGTACTCTCCTGAGAAATTCAAAAAATTAGATTCCCGAATAAAGTTGCATCAAAGAGATTTATTTTTTGAAATTTTAACGCCAAAAATGAATGAAGCTTTATTCAAAGGGAATGGCGCAAAATTTTTGCCAAATCGTTCAAAAAATAAGTTTTTGGATAAACTAGATGGACAGCTGCAAGCTATTAAGGATATTGCAAGAAATCCAATTATTCTAGTTATCAATTGTTCTTACTCAGAAATTGATGAAATTGATATAGAGAATACAATTCTTGGCGAAGATAAGTTCAATTGGACTGTTAATAGAAAAACAGGAGAAGCAGTTGACTTCTATGAAACAAGAGATAATAATGCGATGGTTGATACAAATCCCAATTCTAAATGTATCAGTGCAGTTTTATTTTATAAGAGATTTGTTAAGCCTTGGGGAATAGAATTTAAAAAAAGTTTAATACTTAATAAGAAAGCCGATTATCCCTTAAGTGCGACTGAATATAAGAAGCTTTGTAGATTTGATTTGAGAAAAATTAGTTTGTGATTCGTATTCCTATTGAAGTAATTTTTGCAGTAGTAAATGGTCATCCATTTGCATCACTGTTCTTATTTCCTAAAAAAATCAATCGCTTCCTGCAAAACCTGATACGCCCGAATGAATTCCTTCTTCTTGAAAGCAAAGGTAATCTGAGTATACGTAGAAACAACCGAAACCAAGTTGATCCCATTTCTTGCCAGCCGATTTGTAAAATGCGCATAGATACCCGGATATTCGATCGATCTTTCCGATATTTTTTGGTTTTCCCTAATAGAAATCACGCTAAGGCCTTTGGTTCTCTCAATTTGATATTTCTTGCATCCATCAAGCAAATGCTCGCTTTTAGAATCAATGATCAAGGTAACTTCTCCCGAACCTTGGTTGATGAAAAATATCTCCTCCTCATCCCACTTAATTTTTTTGGATACCTCGGAAAGTTGCTGCAATATGAAGTCATTGCGCTTAAAAGTTATATGTATGACATCGTTCTTGGTTGAGAGTTGTGACTGGGCTATGATGTTTTTCACCGCCCTAGAAACCGATTCCTTTTTCGTTTTATCGACGTAGCGCTTAATGGCAATAGAGATCGATTCAATGGTCACCTTAGGATTCTCTTTTTGCAGGATCGGCAATAGCTTTCGAGCAAGCGCGCTGACATTTACCAGATCTTCATGCAAGATCTCGAGCAAGTAGAGATCATTCTCAAGCTGTTCTTTAACCAGATCCGTTGTCTTCGATAAATCTAACATTTTACTCAATTTTTGTTTATTTTTAGACATAATGTTGAAATATATAAAAATGTTTCCATTGCATAGATTGAAAAATCGGAGGAAAAGAAAATGTGTGGCTCAATGTATGCACCAAGTATTGATGGATCGAATATAACCTTGATTGGGGTCGATTTTAGGGACAGAGAAGAAGGGCTAGGAAAATTGGAGCAATTATTGCATAAACTAAAACCAACCCTCATTGTCCATCCCTTCAGCGAAGAGGATCATCAGGAATTGACTCGAGCCCTGGATGAAACAGGATCAGAACTGCTTCAAAAAGGAGTTGATCCTGGTCAAATAGAAGATGCAGTAGAAAAGCTATACGATCTGATAATCCCATTCCCCGTTGCTGTAGGAAATGAATATGCCCAGGAGAATGGCATAAAGATCGCCTATGGCCAAAGGCCCTATCCATTCCTGATGATTGAGAGCAGGATCGATCATGCTAAGAGGCTTGCAACTGATCTTGTAGAGAGCGCTCAAAAGGGCAAACTGGGTAACAAAGCACTGTGGCAAATCAATAATGCCTTGCACCAATACTATGGTCCAATTCCTTCAGAAGAAAAATTGGAGAGCCAGTGGGAGTATCTTAACGCCAAAGAAGGGTTCTGGAAGCAATCAATGCATAATATCATCGACCAGCAAATCCTAAACCCCGGGCCAAATCATCCAAACAAGCTCATGAAACGGATAATAAAAGAGCTTGCGCAGGAAGAGGGCATCGTCGCAATTCCGATGAGAATGCAAAACATCACAACAAGCGTCGGATCGATCTATAACAAGACGAAAGGATATGGGGTGCAAAGAATCCCGCTGCTATACTCAAGCATAGGCTAGCGGTATTTTTTTAGAACATCATTGACTGCATTCTCAAGCCGCGCATCAGAAGCCTCCACAATTACCTGATCGTAAGGCCCCCTAAGCACGCCGCGCTCGATAAGATGCTCCTCGATCCATTCAGGGGTTTTTTTCTTTTTCATATCGATGAACCGTTGGAATTTTTCCTGAGAATAGCCGCCTTTATGTGTCCTTCGAAGCTCTCGAATCTTGTTTAAGATAACTCTTTTCTTGCCATCGATCCATTCATGGACCTTTATGTGTTTCATATCCACAAAAACATACAATACTTTGTGGTATTTCTTGCTAAGAGAGATCGCTTCATCTTCAAGAGAGATCCGAATGGGCTTTGAATCAAAGTCATCGGGAAGGGGATCGTCGTCATCTTCATTGTGATCTTTTTTTTGTTTTATTTCTGTTGCTTTTTTTTGTTTGTGTTCTTGCAGTTTCTTTTCATTCTCTAATTGCTCTTTTAATGATTGGTTTGCACGCTCCTCGTTCTCTTTTCTCCTTTGCTGCTTTTTTTCCTTCTGAGTTTGCTCGATTGTTTGTTTTTTTTGCGCTTGTTCGTTTTGATATTCAGAGGAGCAAGAATCGCACATTTTTTTATCGTCCACTAAAGTATAATTAGAAAAATATTTTCTTGAAGCGCATCTTGAGCATGCGAATGTAAAAGCCATTTTGTATTGTTTTCTGGTTTTTTATTTTTTGATTTAAAGGCTATTGTATTTAGGCCGGGCCAGAGATGCCCGGCTACTTATTAATCAATATCCTAGTGCAATGGAACGCCAAAAAAGCTATTGAACGAAACACCGTGCACTAAGATAGCAACAAAATGGATTCCGCGCGCACTAAATATCCTAGTTTTTAAATTTCTCAAAAGCCTCACTCATCCAAATTCTAAGATAAACTACTCGTCAAGATGCCCGCTGCAACATAGTTGAAGATCAGCATCACGATCAATGATATCATGCAATAGAGTATCGTGCTCTTGATTAAATTCTTTCCTAACAAATATCGCTCATTGAGCTTGTCTGACCCGTTTTCAATGCCATTGACCAGGATGGTAAGTATATACGTGATCTGCACCACATAGATCCCAACGATGATCTGGAAGTAAAAAGTAGGGATGCCATCACCAAACAAACCGACCAAGCCTACCTGCTGCCCGGCCGCTGATGCGCCTTCGGTCACCACCTGCAGTTGGCTTCCTAGTTTCCCTAAGATAGTCGTTACCATTGAGGTTATGCCAATCACAATGCCCGCGATCGCAGGGGTCAAGAATTTTATCTGCGAATTCATAGAGGATATAATGTCGGCCATCAGATCCCTAAGGCGCTCATTGACAGAATGGATCTCTTTTATGTATCGGCTTACATTGGTTAAGGCCTGGGCTGCGATATAAGGCCCTTTCTTCACGCTCTGAACCAATACCTTCATCGAGCTCTCGATCAGGCTAGAGGGATAATGGACGAGTGCCCCATGTTCGGGATCAAAGATGGCTTTTTGTACACTCAGCCCCAGTCTTCTGATGTTCGTATTTACCAGGCGAAAGAAGCTGCCAGAGATCGTCCCTTCCATAACATTAGCAACCTTCTCAAATGCTATCTCGGCAGGAAGCCCATCTCCTAATCTATTCCCTAGTTGAAATAGCGCGCCTGCGAACTCCATCTCAAGTTTTTTTCCACGTTCACGGATCTCGATTATGTTTTTTGAGCGCAGCGAAAAATAGAGTCCAAATCCAAGCCCAAGGCCCAGGGTGACTCCAAGGCTTAATATTCCCGCGCCAAGACCAAAGGGGCCTATCTCCTCTTGAGTTGTTTGGCTGATCTTATAGCCAAGCAGGCAGAATTTACCTTTACACATGACATCCTTATCATCGATGCCAAAGGGGATATCGGGAAATCCTATCTTATGCAAGATGAGCGGGCTAAAACCGATCAATAGAAGCACAAACCCAATGATGAGGCAGAAATACAATGGGTTCATCGCAACTTCTGACTTCCCTATCTTGAAAAGGATGTTCTTGTACTTCTTGAGCTCTGGATTTTCTTCTGAGATATCGGTCTGCCCATAGCCCGTTGGCCTTCGAGAGAGCACATCTCTTCCAATAAAATAGACTGAAAGCGGCAAAGCGACATTATAGAGCGCGGCAATGTGATACCACTGCACGCCATCCATGAAGCTGACGACAAGTGGGAGGATCACCAGCCCTAAAATGGGCAAGATGACCCCAAGCATGTGAAGCATGGTGATCGGGCTCTGCAAATTATGCGCGTAGTGCAACATCTTCTCATAGGTCTCGCTTAAGATCACATCAAGCGCCTTATCAAGAGTGGAAAGTCTTCGCTCTTCACTACCTTCATACAATGAGCCCTCGACCAGGTGAAAGCTTTCAATGAACTCAAAGTTCCATTTTTTCCATGTCTCAAGATACATATCAACGCTTTCTTTGAGGCTGTCATACTTGTTGGTCTCGACATCCCAAAGCACTTTTTTAAGATCCATGCTTAAAGGAGGCGCAAGATGATCAGCTGCAAATTCAAGAGCGTTCTCGAGATTCGATGTATGGCGCATATAGGTGACCACATAAAAGATGCATAATACCATCTGGTTGCTTGCCCTCATGCGCCAATTGTTTGCAAAGGATGCTGGAATGCCCCCCAATGGCTTAATGAGTATAAGTCCTGATAGGAAACAGAATACAATGAGAAACGTGGATTGGGTTAGTAGATACGTAAGCAAAGACCCGAAGACTATTACTACCAGCGGAGCAAGATATGATAAAGAAACAACTCCCGTTGGAGTCACATTAAGATGGGCGATGTTGATGTGCTCAATGAGCTCCGCTTCCTTTTTCTTTCCAGGCCTAATGTTTAGTATCTTCTCGCTTAGGTTGCATATCTTCTCATAGAAGGTCATATGCAAAGGCATTAGCTCTTGCCTAAACTGCTGGTATTCTAGCGAAGAAGAAGCCTTTGGCTTGTAATTGACATCTCCTAATTCCTTCTCAATCTGCTTGCGATAATACGCGACAAGATCGCGTATCTGCGCACGTTCATCGACTGGTGGCATTGACCTCTTTTTTTAATGATTTGAAATGATTGTGAAAGTTAATAATTTTAGTGAAACAGTATCTTGATTTTTTGGATCTTTGTTTTTTGATTTTGAAAAGCTGCCATCTACGCCGCACCAACTGCTAGGCAACTCACTTCGTTCGTTGCGGCGTGCGTGCGGCTTCTTATAATGCCCATATCTTAGTGCAATGGTATTTTTTAAATTGGGTTATGATTTTTTCTTACGACTTTTTGAATGGCTCCTAGTTTTTGATGGATTAGATTGTTTTTGACCCATAGGCATTGCGTCTCGTATGCGCGCACGAATGCCATGGGCTACATGCAGTATTTCCTCGAATTGAATGCCTTTTTTGGGATCGCTTCGATCTCTCCATAACACAACGAATGTATCCACGCTGTTGAGCACTTCTCGCAGTTGCGCTAGGCTTTCTTCGTGGGATATCCAATCTATATTTTCTCTCTGCAAGGTATCGAGCAGATTATTAACTCGATGCAGGGTTCGATGGAATGCTTCTACCAACAGCTCTTCTCTTCTTAAATCAATCACGTACAGATGATGCTGGTAATCATAGAAATTAGGAATTTCATGCAAGAGATTGGAAATCTGCTTATATGCAATGCTAAGGCGATTCCACTCCTGCTCACCAAGCGCATGCGAGGTTTTAGCGACATGAAGGATATGCTCAAAATCTCTTCGCACGATGTAGAGATCTTCGCGGACAGCATGCGAGATCCCTTCAAGGGATATCTTGTGCATTTGCCGAATAGCCACGTCCTGATAGCGCGATACCAATCGTGCCATGAAAAGAGCAAACAAGAACAGACCACCGAAGCTTTCCAGCGCCGCAAAGGCACGCGAGAGTCCCTGTGGCACGATATCCCCATAACCTGTGTTCGTCGCTGTAATGACGCTATAATACAAGCTGTTTAAGAGCCTACCCTCCAAAGAAAAACTATCGATCGAAGTGGGCCCATTGCCGGGGCTGTAACTTAACAGGGTGTATATCAATGCAAATAAGCATGCGTTTGCCAGCCATAATACAAAAATGGTTTTATAGGAGAATTTGTCGATCCAGTCCATGAGATCGCGCTTTTTGCGCAGGGGTAGCCAGCTGCCGTTGTCATTTGTTGCAGTCATTGTTTTGTTGTTTCAGGAAATGTTTTTAATTCCTCATATTTGTTCGCAATTATGCTGATACGACCGACTCGGCATTTATTTCCTATTGGTTGGATCGTTACTTGCATTGTTTGAGGAAATCGGGACAAAAGACCAATGATGTCTTTTATGCAGTCGCGGAGATTTTCCGTTTGACATTTTTTATTAAAAGATGAGTCGAAAATTTTGCTCCTACTTCATCCTGCTTCTTCCTTCCACGCTAAAGGTCTGCTTCTTGACAGTCCTTCTGAGCCATTCGTTCCAATCAAAAAATATGCGCTTGCTATCGAGCGAGCCCACTTCATCCTTTACTGACTCAGATAGCTTGTGGAATTGGTCGTTTGCCTGCACCACGAATTCCGCTTCAAGAAGATCAAGGTTATTTGTTTTATGCGCAACCTCCACCAATGTTTCCTTCAGTTTGGCCCGAAGGGTGATATTATCCCATACGGCATCCCAGCTGCCAGACCATTCCTTGACGTTGCCTGCTATTGATTTTAGGATGTCACTCTCGCCATTGATAAGTTCATCGGTTGGTTCGATTGAATCCGTTTCTGTCTTGTATTTCATCAGGTCGACAAAGCCATTTTCTAGGAGAGGATCATCCTCCCAGAGCTTTCGAACCTCGGTTATTTGCGTCACTCTTCTCCACCTATGTAATCCATCGGCGCTTCGAACAGGATTTGCGACAATGATGATGTCAGTTGCCTTGAAGCTGGTTCTTGGGACCCCTAAGTCATTGACGACACGATCAAAGACACCATACGGGCTATCACCGTGGATCGTGCCTGCGACCACATTGGCAAGTGCCCCGACTCTCATCGCCTCATACAATGCCAAAGCTTCCTTGCTTCTGATCTCTCCAACAATCAATGCGCTATCGCCCAAACGAAGCGTGGTTCGAATCCCTTCATCGGCAGGAACTTCAGAGCTTGATTTGCTCAAAGCAGATGAGACTTTCATCGGCTGGATGTTGTATCCTAATTTTCGAAGCTCATTGGTTGGCAATTCCAAGGTATCCTCAATAGTAATAACCCTATATTTTCGCATCAGTTCGACAAGCAATGCGCTGAGTACTGAAGTCTTTCCAGCGCTTCTTGTTCCCGCAACGAGCATGGTTCTTGCACCATCGACGATGAAGCTCATGAGGCCCGCGGCCAGCGGAGTTATCATCTGCGAATGGATAAATAAGGGTAAGGTCCATGGCTTATCCCGATGCCTTCTTAGAGCAAACGCAAGCCCATAGGGGTTCAGTGGAGGCCCAACGGCGGCAACTCTCGCGTTCGCGCCATCAAGGATCAGTTCGGTATCTAAGATAGGATTTGCTTCATCGAGTGGTCTTCCAGAAACCAATCTTAATTTCGTCGCCCATGAATCCGCTTCCGCTCTTGTTGGGATTATGTTTGTCCTGCAGTCCGCATATTCGGAATGCACAAGGAATGCGGGAACGTCGCCCATCTGGTTGTTGATAGAGATGTCCTGTACTTTTTCATCCTGCAACAGTACCTCGATTAGTCCAAAGCCAACAGTGTATCTAACCAGGATCGTTGTCAACTGCTCAAGCTCCGCTTCCTTGAGTTTTATTCCCCTATACGAAGCAAGTTCCTCTATGAGATCTTCCCCTACATTATAGAATACCTGTCTCATGCGCTCAGGCTCGACAAACTCGCTTTTCTTTGGCTCATGCTCTGCCATGATATTTCTTGCAGTGTCTAGGATCTCATACTTTTCCTCGGTGAGCTTGAATTCTGGGGGAACGACATGATAGAGATATTGGACCGTGTCAGGAAGCTCAAAAATAGTGACATCGACATCCTTTCCAACCGTATATCGCTCAAGCTCCCGTGCATCATGGGGAAAAGAGGCCATGAGCTTGGTGAACATGAAATCAGGGCGAACCATCGCCGAGAATAATCTTCGATAGAGATCCCTGCTTCCTACCTTATATCCTGCTATGTCTTGCTTGACTATGTTTATGATCCTGGTCTTGTCAAGCAATTGTACCATATATTGCAGGATGCTCAGGTATTTTTGCAGGCATTCGCGAAATTGAGCATCAGAACTTCTATCTAGAATGATTCGCTCATCTCTCTCGAGACGGATAAGCTCCACATACGCGCCGATAGGGTCTGAGCGAAGCAGGTTTGAGATGATATTCTGGATGGTCGCATACCAAGTGTTTGCCCATCTGCTGCATTTCATGTCCGCAAGCAGCGCACCATAGTTGAATGAGTCCCTTCTTTTGGTGAGCTGCTCATAGACCATGGCAATCTCTCGAAGATAGGTTGTCTGCGCATAATCATACTCGTAGTTCCTCTTCTGCAGGAAAACTATCTTGGATGCGTCCTTGACTTCCAGGATCATGTCGCATACCTTTGACATCACCACCGCATCATCCTCTAATGAAGGCACTTTGGGATACTGCTCGAGGTTTACCGATAGGATGACATCATCGCCTTCCCGAAGTACTTCGAAGGAGAATGGCTTGTCGCTTGCTTTTCTGTCAAATAGTGCCATGGTCTGTTGGTTTTGTTGCTATTGCTTGATTTTTATTTATTAATTAGCTTTGGATTGTTTTTTTTCTGTTATCATTGGTTTTTTATTGTTGATTTTTATTTTAAATTTTGAGATCCTTTATTTGTTTGGTTGCCATTGGTTGGTTTATTGGGTCTTTGTAGTTATGATGCACTGGTTTTTTGTCGTTTTGAATTTTTTTGTTTTTGCCCTCTACGATGCCTTATTTTCAATGTTGAAATGGTTTATTGTTCGCTTGTCATTGGTTTTGTCGTATTGGGTCGTTGGTTTTTGGGTCTTTGTAGTTATGATGTATGATTTTTTCGCACTCTGTTTCCATTTTTCAAAGGCGAGGATATCTAGGCGCTCCCAATGCGTCGCGCATTGATTTTGTTGAGATCTTAGTGCAAGAGTACTGTTGAATGGTTTTATCATCATTACCACTAGTAAACCAACTCCTAGTTTTGCTATGATTTAATCTTAATGAAGATAATGGATTGTGCGAATAGATAGCCTTAGAATTCATTTTGGTCCTCGTTTTCTCAAAAGATCGAGGGCGATCTCGATGAGATGTGATTTGTTTCGGTAGCGGTATCGATCATGTACTTCATGCTCGATCCACTTGATAAGCTCCTCGTCGATCGTTGCTGAGATTGGCTTTTTCATCGAATATATTATAAAATATATTTTGAATATTTTTAAATAAAGTATATATTTTATATTATGATTATATAAAGCTTTGTATCGGCTGAAAAACAAGGCAGCAATCTGGTGATGAACCAGATAGTTCAGTATATTCACAGCCAGCTGTTGTTCCCAGTCACCCTCGGGGTCGAGCGCCGCCGACACGAGCTTGCGAGTGTCTTGGCATTCGCGAGTGCCCCTTTGTGCCGGCTGCGATCAGCCGAAATAAAAAGACTTATTAATCATGGCATCTAGAATCAGATCATGGACCCGCCACCACCAATGATGCAGCCGCCTGTGCCTGAGAAAAAGAAGGGCACGATCACGCTTTTTCAGAGCAAGAAGCCCATCATGCCCGATATTTCTGGCATAACAGAAGATGTAAGCAACGTGAGCCGAAGGCTTCGGATTCTTGAAGAGAGCTTCTCGAACATGCGTAAGGCCCTTCAGGTGACCGAAGATAACATGCTCAATAAGAACAAGTCAAATTCCACCGAGATTCGCACCATAACCTCAGATATATCGGAGATGAAAAAAGAGATGCATGAAGTGAAAGAGCGCATCTTTGAATTGGTGAAGGAGCTGCAAGACACTGCTAAAAAAGGGGATGTGAAGGTGCTTGAGAAATACATCAATCTTTGGAATCCGGTGAAATTCGTCACGCAAAATGAGATCGAGCAGATAGTGCGTGAGATCATCGATAAACGAGAAAAGATGAAGAATTTGGAGCAGCCTTAGGTTCTGATTGGTTTATTCTTAGAAGTTGTGTTCTAAATCTCGCTTGTGCTCGGAGTAACGTTTTATCATCAGCCCTCACAAAGTCTGACACAGGATAACCGAATACTTGGTCACTATAATTATGCGATGCCGCAGCGCAATGGAGTCTAGAAGCGAAGGCATCGCACTAAATATTGCCCAAGGCGTTTTGAAACTTTTCTAATGCATCAAAAAACTCATGCTCGACCTTTGTGGCGCTGCCTTCATTAGAACAAACTTCTCTCCAAAAAAATAAGGAAAATTATTCCATCCCCGGCCGTCTTGGTAATCCAGCAGGTTTTGTTGGAGTCTCGGGGCTTTTTGAGAGCCGCTCTAATTTGTTCACGTTCTCAGTTAACGAAGGCAGGATCTTTTGGAATACTTTTTCCATCGCCTTGATCTCGGTTCCCACATCGACTATGTTTCTATCGTATTCTGAGATCTTGTTGAGAAGGTTCTTGTGCAGCGCGCCAAGACTGGTGTTTAGGTCCTGCACCTGCTGCGAGAGCTGTGTAAGTTTTGAGTCGCTCTGCTCTTTCCAGGCGATTATCTTTCTTAGGTCATCTTCAAATTCTTTCCATTTCTCATCTATGATGGCTTCCGCGATCTCTTCGATAAGCTCCCGATTGCTCACCTGATTCTGTTCAGGGGCCACAGGTGGCGGCTCAGGAAAATTCTGAGAGGAAGGCATGGTCATGGTACTATCTTGCATGTAGCCTGGCATCTCATATTGAGGAGGCGCCTGCATCTGCATTTGCATTTGAGGTTGGGCCATCATGGGCGCCTGCATCTGCACCTGATTGAGCGCATCATAGATCTGAGAAGAGTTAAATCCCTGGCGCTGCAGCTCGAGAACGATCGTGTTGGTATCGAGGCCCTGGCGCTGCATGACCATTATCTGCTCCATTGGACTTCCCGGCGCTGAAGACTGGGGCGCAGCTGAACCTTTCTTTTGTTTCTTTCCAAAACTGAAGAGAGCCATGTAAACCTCTTTTTGTCAATTTCATTGAAGTTCGTATATAAACGTTTCTAAAATGAGGAGTTTTGGTAATAAAGTCGAATAAATTGAATTATTTTGGAAAAATAGCGGGCGAATTGAAAAAGCGAGGATATTTAGTCGGCCCCAATGCGGCCGGCATCGATACTATGGATATCTTAGTGCAATAGGTTAGTTTGCATTGCGCTTTAAAGAAAAATCAAAGGCACTCCTTGCACTAAGATATCCACCATATAAGAAGCCGCACACATTGGTGCGGCCTAGATAACACGCGTTTTGTCATCGTTAAATTATAGAGTAAGAACTGAACAGAACTCAAACGACATATCTCACATGCTCTTCGAAGCAAGCAGCGCAACGGTGAATACTGCTATCAAGAAAAACAAGATCAGACCAATGAAGTTGGGATGGAAGATGACTGAACTTGTCTTCTCAAAGCTCTCTTCTCCTGGCTCAGGGATATCGATCTTATCGCGAACCTGCGCAAGCGTGCCAACAACGAGCGCGATGACCAATATCACGAGAGCGATCCATTTGAGGCTATCAATTGATTGAGGGACATGCCCCTGGCCACCCATCATGCTGCCGGCAACTACGGAGATTATTATAGCGAAGACAAGAAGCACAACAAAGACCGGAGCTATGCTGCTTATGATATCTGTAGCCATCTGAGACATCGCAACAAAGATAGCCAGGATAACGGCGATCATCCAGATGAAGAGTTGATTGCCCTTGAACATATTGGCTGCATACATGAACGCAGCGGCCAATACCAGCACGAAAAGAAAAACGAAAATAGCAGAGAATGGAGATAAGGTAGTTGATAGGTCGAGGAACGTGGCCATACTTAGTGCCTTCCGCCGCCACCGCCACCAAACAGCCTATGTGCATAAATTCCGGCTCTCTCCATTCCTTGTCTATCACTATCAGACCCAGTTATGAAAGCTATAATGATGCCAAATATCAAGATCATTATGACTATAGTGATCGCATCAGACCCAAAGATTCCTTCAAGAAAACCCATGAATGTTGGTGCCCACCAGCCAGCAGCAGAGCCAAAGATAAAAATAATGGTGACAATGCAGACAAATGCGATCCAGCCAGGAGCCGCGAGCCCCAAGAAGATTTTGTCATGGGCAAACACCCCAAGCAAGATGAGCAGTGCCATGACTGCAACTACCAAAAGAGAAACCTGCGGCAAAGCCTTCTTTAAGATCTCAAAGGGATCTTGCGTTGGTGGCAAATACGCTGTGAAATGAACGAATAAAACGACCAAGGAAAAAAGAAGCGAAAATCCGACATTGAGATTTTTTTTAGATTCTCCAAGGACCTTGGTCTTCTCAAGGACCGCAAAGAGTATAGTGAAGATAAGAAGGAAGATCAGCATATCTACGATTTGGAATCTTTCCAATTCCCGAATGATTTCGCCAAATTCTATTGCCACTCTATCACCTTTTCCATATTTTTCTTCTTGTTGTTTTTAAACTTTACTGATTGATATGTTTTATGTTTGTTATTGTGTTTGATAATAACAATCAAAAGCGAAGATATTTAGGCGCCGCCATTGCGCGGCGCAATGATTGCGGCCCGCATTGGGGCCGCCTAGATAACACGCTTTTGATTCATGCTAAACACTTTAAAAATTAAATACGCTTATTCTCAATGATTATGATCATCACTCTTCGAGTTCTTGCCCCTATCTTGGGTTATCCAGACGATGAAGAGCACTAACAAGATGAACAGAATAGCAGTTCCTACGATCTCTCCCTGGTTATGTCCCGAAACGAATCCAAAGGTATCATCGAGCCACCCAAGCGCATCGAGGAAGATGAAAAGCAATGCAACGAATACTATTACCATGAAGAGCGTCTTCCAGCCCCCAGTAAGATAGACCGCTTCTGGCTTTTCCTGGAAAAATGATCCAACGAGCAACAGGAAAAGTACTATCAAAAATAGCAATATCACGAATTTGGATGCGATCGAGGTGATGACCGCGACCAACTGAGAGGATAAGACAACAAAAAAGGCGATCACAACAGCCGCAATCGTGTTGAGATTCTTCTTTGGCCATTTCTTGCCATCGATTTCTTCCATCCCAAACACTTTGGTTCTCTCAAGAAGCGCAAAAACAATGGTAAATACCAGAAGGAAAGGCAAAATTACGTCATAAAAGCCCAAATTTACGAGAAAATCCAGGATGTTTCTAAATTGCGACATGTATTCTCTCATTTTTGAGAAAGTCAATATATAAAGGTTTCTAAATGGGAAGACAGCGTTCGAAATGTAGATTAGCGGGCTTAAGGTCGAGCATATCAATTCTTCCAGATCCATTGAAAATTCATGGAATTTTCAGGGTGCTGAAAATCCGCTGATTTTCTAGCACAATCGACAAGGAGGAAGTCCCATCGGGGGAACCAAGAAAATCCGGGATTTTCGGGGTGCCAAAATGCCGGGCATAGCAGGAAAATCCGGGATTTTCTGGCTCCCGGAATTTCTTTAATTCCGAGGATTTAGCATGTCGGTTATTGAAATAAACATTGAATACTAGAAGCCCGCTAATCCGAGTGATAGCGAGATTTTGAACACTGCCGCTCCAATAAAAACTTTTAAATACTAACGAACAGGAGGCCAATCATGCAAAAAAGAGGGCAGCTTACCATAATTTTCATAGCCGGCATTCTGCTGCTTGCCATCGCTTTTTTTGCCTCGATGGCTCAGGAGAGCGCAAAGAAAGGAGAGATTGCAAGGGAGATCCAAAGCGATCCGCTCACTTCTATCAATAATTATATGCAGACCTGCTTGAGCCAGACAAGTGATGCGGCGGTGTATTTTGTCTCATTGCGAGGCGGCTATTTCAACGCGCCGATCGCAAGCACCCAGGTCCTTAACGCCAATATCGCGCACTATTGGGATGTGAATAGAGCGATTGTCCCAACGCCTGAGCGCATCTCAGAAGAGCTGGGGAGATATATTGAGTCGCATATCGGGGAGTGCATAAATGATTTCTTAGTCTTTAGAGAGCAGGGATTTTCAATCATAGACGCGCAGCCAAAGGTGATCGTAGCCCTCTCCGCACAAAACATGGTATTTAGTCTAATCTATCCTGCAAAGATAAAGAAAGGAGATAGCGAATTTTTGCTCAATGAATTCTCAAGCACGGTCTCCTTGCCCTTGGGCAATGCGTATACCTATGCGAACATGATCCTAGCAGAGCAATCAAAAACACCTGATCTTATGCCGATCGGATACATCGCTGCCTTGGCAAAAGAGAAAGGATTTACCTTCGAGATGATCAATTATGAAGAGGATAAAGTCATAGTAAGCCTGATCTTTGATGTTTCCCCTAAGGACGAATATCTGTATACGTTTGTCAATAAGTATGATTGGAAAAACAAGGCTGAAAGCTAAACCAAAGCAAGAGCCGCCTGAATTCTGTTATGCTTGCATGATTTGCTTGTTTTCCAAAAAACTTATATTGAAAGTACCTATTCAAATGCCATGATCCTAACCATCTCAGGAAAAGCAGGCTCTGGAAAAAGCACCATTGCCAAGGATCTTGCGAAGAAACTCAAGATAAGGCATTATTCCATTGGAGATCTGATGCGCCAGCTTGCGCAGGAAAAAAAAGTCTCGCTTTTAGAACTTAGCAAGCTTGCCGAGGAAGATGAGAGCATCGATAGGGAGCTTGACCAAAAGCAGATCGAATTAAGAAAGCAGGATAATTTCGTGATCGATGGGAGATTAACGGCATTTTTCATTCCAAACGCGACCCTAAAAGTTTTTCTTGACTGCGACAATATTATCAGGGCCAAAAGGATCATAAAAGAGAAGAGGCATGATGAGCAGCATGAGACCGTGCAGCAGGCACTGAAACGAATCAAGATGCGAGAGGATTCTGAGAGGAAGAGGTATAAGCAGTATTACGATGTTGATTATTATGATCCTAGATTGTATGATATGGTCATCGATACTTCTAATCTGAGGGTTGATCAGGTGCTTGGGAAGATAATGGATAGAATCAAGAAAGGTTAATTTTTCACTCTAAAACGCGCTTTGTCGAATGCCTTATCTAAATCGGGTGTCAATTCTTTCAATGATGGTGCTTGTATCGGTTTACTATCCGCGATTAGATTATTATCATCAGTAATCAATATATATGTGGGGGGGAGACCAAATCTATTTAGTGTGGCTGTCATTAAATAAGACCCCTTGCCATCTACAGATTTAGCAGATCCTTTCCATTGACCATCCATGAAAGCGATATGTACATTGCCATTGTATAGATTCGCGTAGCTTAAATCGGTCCAAGGATGGATATCCAGGTTTGGCGCGGTTCTGCCCGAAGGATGCGTCACCATACTTAAGCTAAAATCAACTTCTGCAGGAGCAAATACCACGTCTCTTCCGCTCACTTCTGGCAGGAAAGGATTTCCTGAAAGAAGCGAAATTGGAGTCATAGTGTCAACCCGTCCGGCAAGAGTTGGCTTTCCATCCAAATGTCCGAATGAGATGTATCTTGCCATATCCGAGGTTTCACCTTTAAGATACAAAGCAAATTGATCGTTTGATTGCCCAAAATTGACTCCGTTCAGCGTTTTCATTTCATAAGGCAAGAAAAACAATTGAGAAGACAGCACTTTTCCATCTTCGTTTATAGGCTGATCTTGCAGAATTGTGCCATCGATTACACCACTATCGATTCCATTTTTAGCGTCAATAATCTGATATAAGCCTTCAATTTTTCCATGGAAGGTGGGGTCAATGCCAGAAACCTTTACAGGCGTGTTTTCACTAGTTCCCGCAGGTGGTGAACTGCCTTTCAGAGCTAAGCGTGGATATCCATCTTTATGTAATGGATTATAAGTAAAGTCATTTCCTCCTTCTACTTTAACGCCAGCGACATGGGCTTGTACTCCTAAGAATGCCCCCGAAATTTTGCCATCGGCTCCAACTTTAAGATCCGCTAGGTCTTTTACGTGGATCGTATCCCCTGGTATGCGAGGAGAACCAATTTTGCCATCTCCCAAAACGCTTACTGATCCAAATCCTATTTCGGAATTACGTGCTTTTACAAGCAAATTGTCATGTTTATAGGAACCATCTGCAAGAATTTCGATCGTTGAAGTAGTATGCACTTGGAGTTTGCTTCCATCAGCAAGTTGATAGGGGTTGTTGCGTGGATTTAGCTTCACATAAACTGGTTTATCACCGGAAGCAGGAGTTAGCTTTCCATCATAATCCTTGGGAACTTCCTTAGGTACCCCATTAGGACTCTCAAACGTAAGTTCGCTTGCATGAATCATCATTCCTGCCAAAATAAAAATGCAGCCCAATGCGATCAAAAAAGAAAATCTCATGCATTCACCTTATCTAACTTAAGTTCAAGGCATCTGGCCACTAAACTTGCCTTCTCATTCTCATCTAAATATGATGGAATTGAATCGCATGACATCTCATCGAATTTGCTCGCGAATGAAAATTCATAGGGAGCATCTGTTATCTGAGAGTTCGGGTCAATTATGGTTATCAGCAGGCTATCGGTACCGGTTCGCTGCGCCTGCACATAAAAGTCATGTCTTGTTGCCCGATCCACAATACATGATACGCATAACGATGCAGTTCCTATCTGATCCTGTGTGATCTCATGCGCCATTTGGTATATGAGATCCAACCGCATCTGCTCAATTTTTAATGAAAAATCAGAGATGGTCTGCACTGAATTGCCTGTTATCACAGAAAGGGGATAATGGATCTGGATATTCACCTGGTCATCGAGAATCTGCGTATTTGATTCAAGCGACTGAGCTTCAATTCGCATGCCCTGCTCAACGAAATCCTCAAACCCGCTCATGCATGTCTCTAAGTTTTCCACTAGATAGCTATCTATTTCATCCTCTATTGTATTTTGAGAGGGAGTAAGATCGATGTTTGCAAAATAGTAGTAAGGAGTGTTGTTGATAGAAGATTGCGGAAGATCATAATATCCCCCTTGCTTTCCAACAAAAACTAGGGCTTCCTTGCCCACACGCTCCATGCATTCCTCCACATATGATTGTACGGCCAGCGTTGATTGCTCCTGCCTCGGCAGGCTGGGCCGATCGTTTAATATGGAAGGAATTGCGAGCGCCAAAAGCAGCAGGATAACTCCGATGACAACAAAATATGTGACTTGAGCGCGCCTAGATACTGCCATCCTCCTCATTTTCGAGAAAGCCATATATAAATATTTGGGAAATGATAAAAAAGTAATCAATACACATGCAGCAAAATACATCAATTGTTTTCAGAAACCTTTATAAAAATCCAAACTGCCCATTCCTCATTCTCAGGTGATACTTATGACCATAACAAAAGGAGATTTCATAGAGATAGAGTATACTGGAAAAATAAAAGATGGCAATACAGTATTTGATACGACAAACCCAGAGATAGCAAAGCAAAACGAGCTGCATTCCCATGCCGGCTTTGGGCCCGTTGTTATCTGCATTGGCCAAAATCAGGTTCTACAAGGAATCGATAAGCATCTTGAAGGCAAGGAAGTGGGCAAGGAATATAGTATGGTAATTGAGCCTGAGCTTGCGTTTGGCAAAAAAAGCATGCAGCTCATCCAGATGATCCCCTCCAATAAGTTCAAGGCACAGCATGTCGAGCCAATGCCCGGTTTGCAGGTAAATATCGATGGCGTCACAGGACTCATAAAGACAGTCAGTGGTGGCAGGGTCATGGTCGATTTCAATCATCCACTTTCAGGAAAAGATCTGTATTACACGGTCAAAGTCAACAAGAAAGTCACAAGCGATCAGGAAAAGCTTACGGGCCTTTTAAAAAACATGCTCGCAATCAAGGAGATCGATGCAACAGTGCATGAAGGGAAGGCAACAGTTACCTTAAAGCAAGCCCTACCCAAAGAAGCGCAGGATCACATAAGCAAAAAAATCACGTCTCTGGTGAGTAGCATCAAAGCAGTGGAATTTTCTACTGGCTAGGAAAAAAAATACATAAATTTAAATAAATGGATGGGATAAAATGACCTTAGGGAGGATGGAGCCGGCAATGCAGGTAATGCACATGGATTATACACATCCCAAAGGGACACAGTCAAGACAGCAGAGCAAGACAGCCGATATAGATGCGGAACTTGAGAAGCTCGTTGCGACCCAGAAGGCCACGATCAAAGTAGTTGGCTGCGGTGGTGGCGGAAACAATACTATCCAAAGGATTTCTGAAGTAGGTATCATTGGAGCAGAAACCGTTGCCATAAATACCGATGCCCAAGATCTTCTATATACCAATTCTGATCATAAGATACTCATTGGAAAAGAGCTGACAAAAGGCCATGGCGCTGGTTCAGACCCAAGAGTTGGCGAAGAAGCGGCAAGAGAGCAGGAACAGGAGCTTAGAAAAGCGCTTGATCATGCAGATATGGTTTTTATAACCTGTGGACTTGGTGGCGGAACCGGAACAGGCAGCGCTCCAGTAGTTGCTGAAGCCGCCAAAAAAAATGGCGCCCTAACTGTCGCTATTGTCACATTGCCCTTTGCCATGGAAGGCCATAGAAGATATGAAAATGCGGTCATTGGTCTTGAAAAATTAGAGCAGATCGTTGACACACTCATCGTTATTCCCAATGAAAAATTGCTAGAGCTTGCCCCTGATCTTCCATTGCATACCGCGTTCAAGGTAGCAGATGAGATCCTGACCAATTCAGTAAAAGGCATTGCAGAATTAGTTACGAAAGCAGGTCTTGTCAATCTTGATTTTGCCGATATCCGGGCAGTCATGCGCGGTGGCGGTGTTGCTTTAATTGGCGTTGGCGAGTCTGATTCTGAAAATCGGGCAGTCGAAGCTGTTGAGAAAGCAATAAACAATCCGCTGCTTGATGTAGATATCTCAGGGGCCAATGGCGCTCTTATTAACGTGGTTGGCGGCAATGACCTAACCCTTGATGAAGCAAGGCAGGTTGTTGAAACCATATCAAAAAAACTAGATCCTGAAGCCAGAATAATCTGGGGAGCCCAATTAAGTGAGGACATGGGAGCGACTTTGCGAGTAATGCTCATAGTAACCGGCGTAAAAAGCGCGCAGATATTGGGAGCGGGCATAAAACCAAGAAACAAGGAAGCGCAGGAAATGAAATCACAATTAGGAATAGATTTTCTTGACTAAAAAAAGAGGGAGATTATGTGGACACGATTTAAGGGATTTTTAGGAGAATGTGTTAGAGTTTTGAAGGTGACGAAGAAACCGACGAAAGTAGAGTTCATGACCATTGTGAAAGTTGCAGGTCTTGGTATCCTGATCATTGGATTGCTTGGGTTTAGCATCACGATGCTTAAGGAAGTCATTATGCATTACAGGTAAAAGTCTAGTGAAGGTGAAATAAGATGGTTGGGTTTAGAAGAAAGAAAAAAGATGCGCCAGAGATTGTTGAAAGAGACTGGGAGTTTTCCAATGACCAGATGCAGACATTTGAAGATTTGCACAACGCAGTCGTGGCGCAGTTGGCTGAAGATAGAAAAGAATTTCTTGAGGATCAGCAGCTAGAGAAGCTGATGCAAACAGCCAAAAACGAGTTTCATGAATTAAGCGAAGGCCTTGCGCAAGTCCAAAAATTTCTTGTGAAGGAAAGAGAAATCAACAGCGGAACCAATTTGTCGCGCATCCAAAGAGCTCCTGAGCTAGAGAACTTAAGGAAACAGATCAAGCTTACCGAAGAGAGGGCAAGGGAGTTGACTCTTAACCTAAGGAGCAAGGTAGAGTACATCGAAAAAATGGCTGCGCAGATTGCGGATCAGAAAATGAAGGATAAAAAAGTTGAACAGTATCTTACTGACACAGTCGATAGGATACGAACAAAGCTTGGGGAAGTTGAACGAGATATCCTCAACACTCAACCGGAAGAAAAGATAGTATCATGATTTTGCTTAAGTCTATTTTGACCTGTATCAGAGCTGATTCTTTACGCACCTGATTTTGATTTAGTCTCAAATCGAATTGCGCACAACATGGGTAGCACTGCAAACTCAAAAAAAACAAACCCTAAGGATAGGATGCAGAAATACTTAAATAATTACCATGAATTCACCCAGTCATGACAATAGAATCAAGAATCGTAGAGACCAATAAGGGTGAATTTCCACCAGCGGATGTGTTGATACAGATCAATGGAAGCAGCTTCTATACCAACTCCTATGGGCAGGGATTCAAGCAAATGGGTGATGGCTACATGCAACTCTACGACAAAAATGAGATGTTGCAACTTGCCAAAAAGGGGAAGGCTTTGAGCGATCACAGCTATAATCTTGCAGTTTTAGTGGTAACTGGCTATCTTCGCAGAAGGGGCGATCTTCCACCCACAGAAAGCAAGACATCAACTGATATTCCCATCACGCAAGGAAGCCGCAGTGTTTTTGCGAGCAGAAGATAAGATCTTGCATTTATTTCTGAATTTATTATTGTTTAATATTTCGCCGCCAAGAATAGGATTCATAGCCAAATCGATAACTCAATCCTAAAAATCAAAGAAGAGCTAGAAAAACTAACCGCTTGTTTTCCATCTGGAATCTATCGAATGCAAGATTGCAAGGGTTGCGAACACAAGAACACCCGACCATAGCACATCGGTGAAGAAATGCATCCCTCCGATCATCCTTCCTAATCCTAATAAAGTTCCGGCGAGAAGCCCGATGGTAAGGAATCCATACGCAATTGCCTTATTTTTTCTTCGAAAGGTAAAGAAAGGGCTTGTGAGCAGAAATCCTATTGCTGCGCTCGATGAAGGGAATGATTTTGATTGCACATCTCCTACCATGCCGAACGCAAATACGTTCCTATAATCATCTTGGCCACCCAGTTCTTTTATTTCTTTTGGGCGCGGACGATCCGTGTATTTTTTCAAACCAGCTTCAACAACTCCATTCACGGTTATGAGCAGTGCGAGAAAAATCACGATGATGCTTTTGGTCATTTGAGGATATTTTTTTCTTATGCGGGTAAAGATAAGTGGAATAATTGCTATGAATCCTGCAACGTAGAGCACACCTGCGATGTCATCTGCTAGGGTGCTTACTGGGGCATTCGCTATGTAGAGTGCTTTTGCTATCGCCATATCGAGATTAAGGAGGATTGAGACGATGGTTAAGGTGATGCCGATACTTAGGATTATGAGAAGGTCTTTTTTTAGTTGTTTTGGGAGGGGCATTTTCGGGATATTGGTATTTTAGCTTTTATTTGTTTCGTTTATATAGCCTATATAGCAAAAACTCTTAAAAGCACTTTTAGATTCCATCTCCTCAATGATCCCTCAAGACACCTCACTTGAGTATTTGGTAACTCTGGAAAGCATCGGTCTATTTCTGAATCCATTTGACATTACCACCGCATATTTCTCGACACTTAGCAATAAGGAGATAAGTGGAGTGCTCGATAGGGCGACAAGAAGAAAGCCGCTTACCAAATTCAGAAAGATGTTATCCTCGAATGCTTTGAGGGATCAAATACGGAAAAAAGTCCCTAAAGCCTATCACCAGAACCTAGACAAAATGAGCACTTTGAAATTCCACGACGCGAGCAATCCTGCAGAAACGCTGCTTTTAGTGACTTTCTTTGATGCACTAATTTCTCGAAGCTTTATCAACCCCTATTCAGAGCTCAAAATCGAGGAAGGAAAGAGCGAATTGATTGCGAACAACAAGCGCCGCATTCACACGAAGCGGCAAGGACAGATAGGAGAGATACTTTACGAGGCGCTGCATCCATTCCATCGAAAGACCTATGCACTCTTTGAGCCTTATCATTCTCTTTCATTTCCCCAGTTTGAAAACCTATTCGAAGAGGGGCTTGCTTCCAAAATAAAAGATGAAGGCAAGGGAGCTGCATTTGGGCTTTATTTGCTTGCCCATTCTGATTTGCGAATCAATCTCCTTTCCTTGTATTTCACGCAAAGAAATCCGAGTAATGTTCTGGAATGGATGAAAACGACCGGAAGGGATTTGACGCTACGATTCGACATAGCGTATCCAAAAGGAGACAATATTCCCGAGGAATCCACAAGAAATTACCTTAAGGGGATCATCGACAAAGGAAATCGAATATTGCAGCTCGATCCCACGCTTTCTGCCGACTCCTCGTATCAGCCATCCGAATATTCCAATATTGGCCAGCTCATCGAGCGCTTGACCACAGTGATTTTTAGTTCTGAGCGGCGCATGCAAGCCAAGGAAAAAGCGTATGTAGGGCAAGCGCAAGAACTGAAAACGGAGAATGCATCACTGCAGCGGAGATTGGAAGAGGAGCGAGAGAAAGTGCGTGCCCATGCAGGAGCGGCCATACAGATGACAAAGACTATCGACGATCTTGAAATGCGCGAGCCTATTTACAGTCCTAACGAGCGATATGATCAATTGAAGCGCTCTTATGATGAGTTGGAATCAGGCAACCAAGAATTGACTGCAGAAAAATCAAGGCTTTCAGGAAAGGTGCAAAGGCTTGCGCATGACCTGGAGGCTGCCAAATCAAGGAATAAAGAACGCCAAGAGTTAATCGAGGTAAAAAACACTGAGATAAAAAGACTGGAAGGAGAGTATGGCGTCCTGCAACAAAAAATAGAATCACTTACGACAATTCCAACGCTGGAAAAGATCTATGGGAAAAAATCGATTTTGTTCGTGACTGGATTTTACGATCAGATACCAAAATACAAAAAAGAGCTTGATAAAGTATTCGGCTATGTGGAAGTGGTCGCTCCCGATGAGGTGAAGCGCCAGAACCCCCAGAATTTCGATGTCATCATGATGGCAGGGGGACTGACAAGGCATCCGGATAGATTTTTGATGGAAAGCCAAGGGAATAAAGTCATTGTGTATCCAAATCAGCCAAATCAAGTATTGCAGTTCTTGTATGATAGGAATGCGCCGAAGCAGAAGAATGGGAAGTAGACGTTAAGTTCAGGAATTAAAAATTAAAATCCCAAAGCTTATAAACTGATACAATCTCCTACACAGTAATTCTTATTTTTTAGTGAGTGTAAAAAAATGGAGCAGAAAGAAAACCCAAAGGAAGAGAAAAAGGAAGCAGAGTCACAGATATTTGGACTTAGGACGACGGCAAATAGGGAAGACCAGGTCATGGATTTCATTGTATCAAACGCACAGAGAAAAAAGCTCGAGGTGCTTTCAGTCATAAGACCGCACGGGATGCGAGGATATATTTTCTTAGAAGCAACCAATAAAGGGGATGCTGAGCAGGCTGCATTCAACGTGCCCTATGCTCGAGGCATTTTGCCAAAGCCGGTTGCCTACAGTGAAATTGAACACATGCTTGAGCAAGTGAAGCACGAAGTCAACATCCAGAAGCACGATATTGTCGAGATCATCTCAGGCCCATTCAAGAGAGAGCAGGCAAAGATCACAAGAATCGATAAGACCAAGGAAGAAGTTGTTGTAGAACTGCTTGAAGCCGCCGTTCCGATCCCAATTACAGTCAAATTGGATTCAGTTAAGGTCATCCGAAGAGATACTGATGATAAGATAGGGAATTGATTTTTTTCTTTTATTATTAATTTGTTTTCTTAGAAGAAGCAAGTGTGCTGATGTAGCCCTTAATAAGTTGCTCGATGGCGTTTCTATGCACGAATACGGCTCCTGTCTGTTGCATGGTATCGTAACCAAACAGTTTTTTGGGAAGATCGATATCATGCACTACACCGTAAGCTTTGCTTACGATTCCTGAATGAAGGTATTTATCCTCACCAACTCTTGAAAATAACGGCTCCCCGCTTTCGCCATCGTAGATCAGCGTAGACGCGAATCGTAGATTTTCATTTCTTGTCTTGAATTTTTTTTGTGGCATTAAGTCAGGTCGATATTGCAGAACACGGCCCTGTGCCTCGAATAGCAAAGAATGAGCGGGCATTATTAGCCTACCGAGTTTGTCTACTTTTTTTGTAACATCGTAAAAATCCAATCCCCCGTACGAAAAGTCGAATCCATTTTCTGATGCTCTTCCAGTCACGCGAATAAATGTCGAGACAGGATCTTCGAGAGCTGGCATCGCAGGATACAGATGTATCGTTGCCTTTCCTTTGCCTGGAATGCCCTTTGTTTTCAGCAACGCCAGATCAGACATCACATCATAGGCTACAACCTCAAATGGCCGATTGAACAGCAGCGCATTTGCTCTTGCTCTCTGAGGGATAAGACGAAGGTCATGCACGTTTTCATCCACGACATGGTATGCGGTTAGAAAAAGATTATCGCCAAGGTGCGTTGCCCTTCCATGAGTGGGGAATTGTTTACCCTGAGTTTTGGAAATATGAACTCTCGAAATATCATAGAGTATGGATTCAATTGTTGATTTGGATGTATATGTCCTCCCGGGATTGGTCAGAAAGTCCTTCAGTAATTCCATTTCAAGATCTGTTTCCGATTTTGAGCAACCGGCTAGCTGAGGGACAAAGAGAGCGGCAATACCGCCAGCGGTGAATTCACGTCTGTTCATAGAGGTGAACGGTGATTTCCTCTTTATAAATCTTTCTTTTTGTAATTACTTTATAGTAGTTAATTAATGAGTATTTCTGAATACCAAAAATGATAGCAAAGCTCACAAACACCTTTAAAAACCCCTAGAAACCTTTATAAATGGGTCAAATCTCCTTCAACTAGAAAAATCTTATATTTTTATCATGGCAACACAAAGCGTCGAAACTCTTGTAGCAGGCGGAAAGGCAACTGCAGCCCCCCCATTAGGTCCGGCCCTAGGACCATTAGGAGTAAATATCGGTCAGGTTGTCATGGAGATAAACAAGAAGACCGCTGTGTTCAATGGCATGCAGGTGCCTGTCAAGGTAAAAGTCGATACTGATACCAAGGCATTCACGATCGAAGTGGGAACACCACCGGCATCATCTCTTATTCTTAAGGAAGCGGCTGTAGAAAAAGGCTCTGGCGCTCCAAATACCGACAAAGTCGCTGATATTAGAATCGAGCAGCTAATCAAGGTCGCAAAAATGAAATTTGACAATCTTCTAGGCAAGGACTTAAAGCAAAAGATCAAGGAAATTGCTGGTACCTGCCAATCAATGGGAATCCTCATCAATGGAAAGCCAGCTCCTGAAACTATAGCAGACATCAATTCCGGAAAATACGATAAAGAGATTAAGGATGAGAAGACCGAACTTACCGCTGCTGAACTAAAAGAGCTCGAAGAAGAGAAGAA
>CAZFPU010000005.1:0-24822 GCA_964521145.1 uncultured Methanosarcinales archaeon
AAGGGAAGGAATGGATGCATACGATCGTCGCAATCGCAGCGTTGCCGTTTTGATGTCATCCCTCAGATCATGCATTTCGCTGGAACCAAAGAACGTGTCAAGGATGATCTCAAGCGAGGCATCGTTTGGAAGAGCTGGCGCCCTTGATTCTTCTTGGATGATCCGAGTATCTTTGCCATAATCTTTGTGTGCCTTTGGCAACGGTCTTTGCAGAGGAGCTCCATGATAATTGGGTTTTGGCATTTGGTTTTGTGAAGCTGCAGGATATTGTTTTGGAATGGAAGCAGCAATTTCTATCATGCGTCTTACATAATCGCGATAATCCCTACTCGAACTCAGATGGTCACGCAGGAGCAAGCTTATAGAAGGAGGAATCGTGCTCAATTGGCTTACTGATAGCGTTTCTCCTCTTGGCATTGCTTTAACGCCAGCTGCCCAGCGCTCGATGGAAATAGGCAGGACGCAGTCATCCTCTATGAAATTGAATTCTATGCCTATTGCCGAACGTATCGCTCCTAAATTTTGCTTCGTATGCCTGCTGCTATGGAAATTGGCGAGCGCAATACCGCCATAGAGCTCCTCTTCCAGAAGGTAGTTATCGAGGCGCTGCGAATAATGCCTTCTTCGGTTAAGTTCAATTGAGAGTATTATGTTGCCGAGGCGATAGGATTCGTTATACACAAGATTGTGGCCACCAGAACTTGCTTTTTTTACATACGTCCTTGCAATAGGTGTCAATGAGATGCCCTGCTCATCGATACAATGCCAAAAGAATGCGAGCGGATCTATAGGGCCTTTTAAATTTCTTTGGGGTGAATCATGCTTGCCGATGATTTTTTTGGTTGGTTGCGGATCAGGCTCGTCCACTGCATAAATCGTCGGATAATGCTCTCCCTTTAGATAGCCCGCTATCTGTTGCACGTATGCCCTATAGTCAGCGCCATGCGCAAGCATCAGTTTTTTTGAATTATGAAAACCTGATTCTTCAAGCGTTTCAAGCTTGTACCCGTTCTCAGTGTGTGATAGGCTTATCTTTGTCCTATCAAGAATAGCTCCCCTATCATCTCCTCGCTTGGAAGTCAGATCAAAAATGATCGTAAGTCCTTTGTATCCTTCCAAAAAATCCTGCATGGTCGCGCTTTCCAGTCGTTTTATTATCAGGTTTGGATCGCGCTCTGCCCATCTCCACCACTCTTTTGCTTTTTTGGAGTCGCTAGCCTGCACCAGAATTTCAAGAGAGCCTCCTTTACCGTGATAGGTTTCACCCCATATGGTCTTGGGGCCATAGTTGCCCGCCAGAAGAAGCATGTGATGCATCGGAGTGTATAACTCAACTCCTTGTTTTCCCAGGGTCGCGCGAAGGTAGAGAAAAGGCTCAGCGCTAATTCCGTTGTAATTTCCTTCCTTGGGAAATACATACACCCTATCTGATTGCATTTTCTAGCCCCTGCCTAAAAACCGGGCGTTGTCATAGAAGGAGAATGAGATGCCTTGCAGCCTATCGACAGTTTTTTGCTTCTGATAAACTAAAATGTATGCGCCATTATTGAGCAATGGGTTTTTCTTGAGGGCTCCATTGAGGTTCTGTTTTGCCCCTTCATCATCTGCCGTTCCATTGAGCTCCCCTTGCATGCTCTTGGTTTGCCGACGAGCATTTTTGAAATAGTCAGGCGTCAATTCCTGGACAGTTTTAAAGCCGTACTCCTGCATGAGCTTTGAAAATTTCTTGATCGCCCAGCGATTCGTGCTATGGGGCAGCGCTATGATGTGATAACCATTATCTTTAAGCACCCTGTTTACTTCCAAGACCGCTTCTTCTAACTCATGCCGATTCTCATCCTGGCCAAGATACATGAGGCCATAGGAATTCACAAGGATGTCTGTAGATCTTGAAGTGATGCCTTCGAGATTAGTGGCTGTTGCCTCTATATACGAATTGTTCATTGCCGAGCCATTGAGCTTTACATTGATCTCGTCGATCTTTTCTCTTCCCATCTTTAGGAATTTGCGATCGATATCAACGCATGTCGCTTCTTTACCGGTAGCTCTTGAGAAGTATGCAGCTCCCGAACAAACATCAACAATATTGTAGGGGCCTTTTTGTTTTTTAGGCAAAGTATCTATAATCGCCCCAACGGCTTGCAGCGTATAGTCACTGATGCTTCTCTCCCATCCTTGCTCATGGAATTCCCGCCACTCTTTCCAAACATCTCTCTTGATAAGCGTGCCGAACTTTTCTTCTCCTAGATTTCTCCATTCAGCCTGCATCTTCATTGCCTGCTGCCAAGGAGTCTTGCTTCGAAGCCTTCTCAATAAAAACAGGCTATCAGAATACGTGCTTAGGTTCTTATCGCTTGAATCGGCATCATAGATCATCTGCTCTATCTTGCTAATGTCAACGCAGCCATAGATCTTCTCGATGATCTTTTGCTTTGCGATTCGCATGGCAAACAGATCAGCATCAATAGTCCTTGCCCTGAAATTCTTGGGAATCTCAACGCCATACTCTTCAGAGAGCGAGTCAAGGCTCTCCATCATGAGCCTATTGAGATGCTCGCTCTTGGCAACTAAAGTTCGATGCGTTACTGTAGCTTCCTGCCCTCTTCTGTGGAATCTTCCCTGCAATTGCTCATATTCTCGTGGGGTCATCTCAGGCTCAAGCGAATAGAGATTCACTGGCACCTTACCGGTTGTCATGTCCATGCTCTCATTGCCAACGCTTGAGAGGATGAGCGTGCCAGGTTTTTTTGAATTCCTCCACAGTGTGATGGCATCTTTTCTATCTGCAAGATCCACATCTCCAATGACATACTCTACCTTGCAAAATTTGCCAAGAAGCTCTGTTAGTGGTTCTATAACCCCAGTCACATAGCTAGTATGAATGGCGACTTTCTCTCCCCTGGCAAGATCTTTTTTCGCCCGCTTTGCAAGCTCAAGCATTTTTGATGAGTATTTCGGAGTGTCTTCATCGGCGTATTTTGATAGGGATGGATTATAGAGGATCTTTCTTAGCTCAACGAATCCTGCTCCGAGCATGACACAGTCGCTCCATGCCCGAAAATAGATCTCAGCTTCTTTATTTGTCAATTCAACTTCAATCTTTTCCTCGAGAAGATCGGGCAATCCAAGATCATCCTTTACCTGATCGCGTGTCAGCCTAAACCAGACCTGCTGCCCCAATAATTCCCGCATGATATCTGCGGGCGCGCTTCTGAAAATGCGCGGATCCGTATATTTAATGGGATTTAGAAGATGAAAGATTATTGAGAGGTCTTTGTAGCGATTAGGGATTGGCGTTGCTGATAGCAGCATGACATCTTTGCTTGCTGGCACTTGACCCTTGCCATCTTTTTTATCTTTGTATAGTACTTGATCTCTCCAATCATCGGCCTGTTTGCTTTTGTCCAAATGATAGGTATAAGGTACTAATTCAAGAAGGGTTTGTGTAGTGAGTGAAGATATGCTTTTCGCGTTATGCACTTCATCAAGAACAAAAAAAGAAGGATTGTACGATTCTAAAAATTGCTTGAATTCATTGAATCTTTTAGTGCCCTTTTGCAGCCGTAATTTTTCCCAATTGAGGACAACGAAATCAGTATCATTCGTTACTTTCTTGAGATCGACATAATCCTCTATAGTTACGGTCTTTTGCTTGCGCGCATGCATTTTTGATGCGTAGCGATCAATTTCAGAACCTGCCCAGGCATTCAGTAGGCCGCCATTGGGTGCAATGACCAAAGTCCTATTTATGGAACCGTATTCATTTTCCCGAATTATCTTTGATGCGACCGCAGCAAAGGTCTTTCCATTGATTCCTGTTCCATCCGCATTCAGAATACGATCATTGTGCATAATGCCATGGATTCGCAGTATCTGTGCCCAGCTTGGCCAACCCGGTTCTGTATCCTTTATGGTCTCATGGTAGAAGTTGATAAGCCCAGACATCATATCCCGAATCCTTGCTTCCACGACACCGATCTTGCGTTTTTTAGGGGTGCTGGAGCTAGCACTCACTAAGTCTTCTAAGGGTTCTGAATCTTGTGGCATACTGTGTGGGAAAAGCCACTTTCATTTAAAAAGTTTTCTTTCTTTTACTACTTATAAATAGTAATAGAATTGATTGCAGGCAGCGTCTGGCCGCACAATCTTTAAATACTCCTTAACAATCGTTAATTTAGCAAAGCGCATAAAATTCATGGGAATTGTGCTTTTGCCCTTTACAAGCAAGCATCAAGGCCCATCATTGAAGCGAGTATAACATGCACGGACAAATGCCTCAGGAAATCGAAGTATGGTATACGATTCCCGCCCTAAGAAGAGCACTTGCCAAAGCGTTGCTAGACCAAGAGTTATCCCAAAAGCGAATAGCAGGTGTCATGGGCATAACTGAGGCAGCCGTTTCGCAATACCTGCACTCAAAGAGGGCATCCGAAGTCGTTTTTTCAAAAAAGATTGAAGTTGAGATCAAGAAATCGGCCAAGCTCATCGCGCAGGATCCCAAAAAGATGATGCAGGAGATGATGCGCTTAACCAGGATAGAGGATGTGAAATTGGTAACATGCAAGCTGCATAAGAATCATGATCAAAATCTTCCCTCAAACTGCGAGACCTGCTTTGAAGGGGACTTAGTGAATATCCAGACAGCAAAGTAAGGCTGGAGGGGTTTTGAGGGGACCAATAATGAGGCAACCCAGTAGCACTGACCCAACAAAAAACAGACCCAATAACCTTGTTCCAAAAATAAGATCCAATTTCATCAAAGTTCAAATAAAACTATTAAATAAAAAAATCGGTTAAGGCCAAAAAAAATAGGATAGTACCAGTGCACTAAGATATCGACAAATCAATGCGCGACGTGTTGGGAGCGCCTAAATATCCTAGCTTTTGAAAAATTTGAAAGTATACTTAAGAAATTGCAACAAATTCATTGATAAAAAATAACTCAAAAAACAAAATAACCCATGCCAGAAACAATAGAAATAAACAGGGAAACATACGATCATTATAATGAAGATCGTTCATTGTTCAAGATAGCTCCGGGCATATCTGAAGAAGTTGTGCGAGAGATCTCAAAGCAAAAAAAAGAGCCGGATTGGATGCTGCAAAAACGCCTAAAAGCATACGAGCTATTCAAAAGCCTGCCAATGCCAACCTGGGGGCCTGATCTTTCAAATCTCGATCTCAATGACATCGTATTTTATAATAAGCCAGACGCAAAAGAAAACGCGAAGAGCTGGGATGAAGTTCCTGCAGATATCAAAAAAACCTTCGAGCGCTTAGGGATCCCTGAAGCAGAAAGAGAGGCTTTGGCAGGAGCGGGAGCGCAATATGAATCGAGCGTTGTCTATCATAACCTAAAAAAAGAATGGCAGGATAAAGGAGTCATTTTCTTAGATTGCGATGATGCGCTAAGAGAACACGAAGAGCTATTTAGGAAATACTTCATGACTTCCTGTGTAAGCCCGGCTTTGCATAAGTTCTCAGCATTGCACGCAGCTGTTTGGAGCGGCGGCACGTTCATCTATATTCCTCCCGGTGTCAAATTGACAACACCTTTGCAGGCTTATTTTCGGATGAACGCAAAGAAAGGAGGCCAGTTTGAACATACTCTTATTATCGTTGATAAAAATGCTGAATGCCAATACATCGAAGGATGTTCGGCTCCGCAATACAATTCAAACAGCCTGCATGCCGGATGCGTTGAGATCCATGTATTAGAAAATGCCAGGGCACGATACTCAAGCATTGAGAACTGGAGCAGGAATACCTACAATCTCAACACCAAAAGAGCTATCGTTCAAAAGAATGGGGTCATCGAATGGATCAATGGCAACATGGGATCAAGTGTCACGATGCTGTATCCTACTTCAGTCCTTCTCGGAGAAAATGGACGCGCCGATTATTTAGGAGTTGCGTTCGCAGGAAAAGGACAGCACCAAGATACTGGAACCAAGGTCTATCATCTTGCTCCAAACACCCATTCAATTGTAAGGGCAAAAAGCATCAGTAAAGATGGCGGCATAACCTCCTATCGCGGACTTATCCATATTAAAAAAGGAGCAAAAGGATGCAAGAGCCAGGTTGAATGCGACGCACTTATGCTTGATAACATCTCGAAATCAAATACGTTCCCGTATATGGACGTCAAAGAAAATGATGTACAGTTGGGGCACGAAGCGAGTGTAGGTAAGATAAGCGATGAGCAGATCTTCTATCTTATGAGCAGAGGATTGTCAGAAGAGCAGGCATCGCAGATGATCGTTTCTGGATTCATTGAGCCAATAGTAAAGGCGCTTCCACTAGAGTATGCCGTTGAGCTCAACAAACTCATCGAACTTGAGATGGAAGGATCATTAGGTTAGGCAGGTTACTTCTATGCAGCTAAGCAAGCAATACCAGGATATAGTGCAAAAAATCCATGTAGAGCAGCAAGAGCCCGAGTGGATGCTGAAAAAAAGACATGCTGCCCTGCACTATTTCATGAAAGAGCCCATGCCTAATTTCATCTATGGCCTCAATATCAATCTCAACGTTGATCTGGATCTAGAAAAGCTTGAGATCGGCTCAGAAAAAAAGATCGCAAGAAAAATAACGAATACGAGTGCTGGTATCTTTTACAACAAGGAGCTATTTCAAAAAAAAGAATTGGAATTCAAAGAACATTTCATGAGTTCCTGCGTCCCCATGGTCGATAAATTCACTGCTTTTCACGCAACGTTTTGTGATGAATTCCTCCTCATAATAATTCCTGCCAATGAAACCATAGAAAAGCCAATCGAGATAGACTCTGTCATTCCAGGGGGGACTCATTTTGACCATATGGTGATCATCGCGCAAAAAAATTCCAAAGCAACGATCGTTGAGAAAATATCCTCATTTGAGGATTCGAAAAGCTATGTAAGCAAATTAGTCGAGGTGTATGTCGAGGATAACGCGCAGCTTGACTATGGGAATCTGCAAGAATTGAATGATCAGTCGTTTCAAATGACCATCAAAAGAGCAGTTGTTGGAAGAGATGCGCTAGTTAATTGGCTTGATTGCTGCTTTGGAAGCAAAACCACATTATCCGAAGTCACTAGTCTCCTCAATGATTCGGGAGCTCAGACAAACAACCATGGGATCTTTTCAGGAACAGGAGATCAGCAATTTGATCTGGTGAATAAATCGATCCACCGGGCTCCAAACACCATCTCAGATATCTTTACCAAAGGGATCCTGCAGCAAAAATCAAAATGCCTCTATAGAGGACTAGTCAAAATTGAGCAAAATGCCGGCAATTCAAATGGCTACCAGAAACAGGATACCTTGTTGCTAAGCCCCGAAGCCGCCGCCGACTCCATCCCTAATCTTGAGATCGATAATAGCGAGGTTCGCTGCACCCATGGGGCAACAATAGGAAAGATCGACCCCGAAAAGTTGTTTTACCTGCAGAGCAGAGGCTTATCAAAGGATATAGCGACAAGGGAATATGTGAAGGGCTTTTTCGAGCCTCTGATAGCAAAAATGAAGATCGCTGCCTTGCGAGAAAACATGCATGATCTTTTGGATGAGCGGATGGGAAATTAGATTTATAACTAGGAGATTGTTTCGTACTTGGAGAGCATTCGTAAAGAAGCTCAACAAATAAAAAGCCAGGATATTTAGGCGGCCCAATGCGGACCGCAATTATTGCGCGGCAGGTGCCCAAACGAGCAAAGCGAATTTGCTCGCGATTCCCTGGCCGCGCCTAAATAACACGCATTTTCAAAAAAAATAAAAAATAGAATAAAAATTAAGATGGCAACGTACAAGGTCGAATTCGATAAAGAATTGTGCATCGGCGCGCTCGCGTGCAATGCGATATCAGACACCTTTTGGCCGCGCTCAGAAGATGGCAAGGTGGATCTGAGGGGAGCGACATTCAACGAATCGACAAAAAAATACGAGCTCATCATCGAGGATAAGGATTACACCCTTTTGCAGGAATCGGCCGATGTGTGTCCGGTGCTTGCGATAATAATCACTAAAGTAGAGGATTGAAGCTTTGATGCAAGTTATGCGGCCGCGCACTGGCCTTGAAAACTTTAAGAAAGGGGTGAAAACGCGGCTCATGATTGCGAGGCACATTGGCCGAGCCTAAATAACACGCATTTGATGCTCTGAGTTGCACTAAAAAACAGGCAAAATAACTTAGCTTTTTAAAAAAAGGATCAATACGTCGATAACCAGATGAATTCAGAATCAATGAAAACAAAGCGGAAAAATAAAAAATAATCAACAAACAAAACAATGAATCATCGGAAGGACCAAAAATGCCATATCTTGAAGTAAAAAACCTGCACGTGAAGATCGAGGATAAGGAGATACTGCATGGGCTTTCATTGACCGTCGATAAAGGGGAGGTTGTTGCTTTAATGGGGCCCAATGGCTCTGGAAAAAGCACGTTGGCATATGCGCTGATGGGGCACCCAAGGTACCAGATAACCCAAGGATCGATCCTTCTCAATGGAGAGGATATAACCAACGCTCCAGCTGATGAGCGATCAAAGAAAGGATTGTTCCTCTCATTCCAATACCCCCAGGAGATCGCGGGCGTTAGCATGGCGAATTTTTTAAGAACAAGTGTAAACGCGCATCGAAAGGAACCCATGAAGATCATCGAATTCCAAAAGCTGCTGCATGAAAAGATGGCCCTGCTAAAGGTGGATAAGAGCTTCGCGTTGCGATATCTCAATGAGGGGTTTTCAGGTGGGGAAAAAAAGAAGGCGGAAATCCTGCAGATGGCGGTTTTGCAGCCAAGGATTGCTATCCTCGATGAAACCGATTCCGGCCTTGATGTTGACGCATTAAGGATCGTAGCAGAAGGGGTGAACGCCCTCAAAAATAAAGAGATGGGAATTCTGATAATCACCCATTACCAAAGGATACTCAATTACATAACTCCCGACAAAGTCCATATCGTCATCAATGGCAACATCGTAAAAAGCGGAGCAAAGGAGCTTGCGCTTGAAGTCGAAGAGAAGGGCTATGAGGATATCTTGCCAAGTGGAGAATGAATTCTTAGAGTGTTATCATTATCAGATCGAGCCTTGTAAAATTAGTGCAATTGCAAAAAATCATAGTGCTTTCGGCAATATTTAGTGCGATGCCTCCGCTTTTGACTCAGTGCGCTGCGGCATCGCCTAATGATAGTGACTGGGCGGGAGCGAATGTCACCTAAAGTGCCAACAAAGAAGGCACTAAACGCTCGTACATGAAGTGATAGTTAGCCTCTGGTCAAAAAGAAAGCAGCGCAAGTCCAACAAGCATAAGAGCAATCGCCAAAAGCTTCATGCCAATTGTTTTCATATCGATCTCTTCCTTGATGTATTTTGGGAAAAAATATGAAAGAATCGTTGCGACGATCAAGACAAAAAGGCTTTGGAATCCAACAAACACCGTTAGGATCGATATCGGCCCTTCCAGGACAGCAAAATTCCAGAGCAAATACCCAATAAAACCCATGATGACGCTAAATGAGGCGATGAGGCCAAGTGTTATCCTATGTTTTTTCCATGAATTAAATGCATGATCCCGGTTCTTCTTGGATAGGAACAAAAAAGCTGAGGTTAGGCTTGATGCGAAATAAAAAAGCGCGAAGATCTGCCACACTGAGTTTGCCTCATGAGCGAATTTGAGCAAGACGTCCGATATTGCGGCAAAAAAGCTTGAGAGAACCATAATAAGAAGCGCGGGGCTTAGGCTAAATACGCTCTGGATCTTCTTTACGCTGATAAGAAAGCCCCCGACCAATATCGCAAAAAAGGCAAGGTAATGCAATGGCTTTAGGACTTCACCTAGAAAAATGACAGCCAATATCAAGGTGAAGATGGGCGTTAAATGCCACAAAGGAACTACTCTGCTCGCTTCCTCCATAGAGAGTGCTTTTAGATAGCACAAAAGGCATAAGAGTAAAAAAACGCCGGCAAAAAAAGCCGCAATTGAATAGATGATAGGTGTTTTTGGAAAACCAAGGATCAGGAAGGCTGAAAAGCTGAGTGGGAAGCTGATAAAGCAAAAAGAGCACGCGAGGCCCAGAGAAGATCTGACGAATTTAGTCCTAAGTATCTTATCAGTATTGTTTGCAAAGGCCCAGATCAAGGATGCCAGCAGCGCGAGGATGATGTAGGACATAGAATAATAGTATTGATATGGTTTATATGCTTTACTTTAGGGAATTCAAAAAATCCAGGCAGTATGCTTTGCATTTATTTTTTTCAGAAAATAAGTTATTTATTCTGCATCCGTCTCTGTTTTTCTTTCCCTAAGGTACTCAAAGAACTGCTTGATCACTCCAACGACCAAAAAAAAGTATGCAACCGTTGCAAGATAATTGGCGAATGCCTCTAATTTCAGGATAAGATAGATAGGAGTTGCTACCAAAAGGATCAATGCGGCGCCAATTGCCATTCGTGAATCGATTTTAAAAAAAAACAGCAACGCAAGATAGGCTATAAAAAACGCAAGCATCAGATACTCGTTGCTGACGCCTGTAATTTCCACCTTGTAGAGATACACGAGCGCTATCAAAAAAAAGAGGGTGATCACAAATTGCCTTGACAACACAAATTCCCTGAACCAGTTCTTTGCTTTTTTAAGCAGTTCTGAAAGATCGTGATGGATTCGCTGCTTTCCTGCCTTGATATCCTCTTTCATATCTTGCGTCTCCTGCTTCAGAGGGTCCTTTATGTGGCTTTTCACAATGGTACTTATCTTCTCCATGCGGGCAGGGAATGGAGATTGGAATTTAAAGGTTAGTGGTTGAGTGCTAGGCAAAAAAAAGCAAGAAAGCGAAGCAAGCTTCTTTATTTCAAAGTACGGCGTTTAGCATCTTCTCGCCTATCACTGTTTCCATTGAAGGTGTGGCGTGCCCGTAGGGCGCAACCCCCGCAACACACAGATCACCAAGAGTCGCAAGGCTCGACCTGATGATGCTAAACGCCTTATTTTCCAAGTCATGATTGCAAAACAACAATAACTATTCAGAAAGAAATAATCCGCTATTTATCCCCGAGGTATCCTCTGCATCTGCCTGGTGAAATAATCATCCTCATCGTCGCTATCAAAAGAGGGCCGAGCAGGTTCTTCCTGCACATTTTGTGTTATTTTAGCGACTGCCGTGTTCTTGAGCTGCTCTTTTAACTTGAGCTCGACTGTAGCCATCTCCTCATCAGGAACTTGCTTTGGCTGCCATTGCAAGTTGATACCATCCTTATCCATTCTGGGAATCACATGAATCATGAAATGAGCAACTCTTTGGCCGGCAGGAACGCCATTGGAGACATAGATGTTGGTCCCCTGAATAACACGAAGCTTTTCAAAAAGCGCGCTTGAGATCTTATTGGCAACAGTGAAGAGATGGCTAAGCTCCTGGTCAGGCACCTGCTCCATGATAGGCGAATGGTTTTTGGGGATCACGAAGGTATGGCCAAGCATCGCTCCGTTCACATCAAGGATCGCGATGCATAGATCATCTTCATAGATAAGATGGGAAGGAATAGTTCCATCGATGATCTGGCACAAAAGGCAGGTATCTTTTCTCATTTTGCACCAAGAATCCTTGCGATGTCATCAAGATTTGCCGAAGAAGTCGCGACCTGTTTTGGCTCATCGCCTTCATCATCGTCGTTGTTTATTTGCTTTTTTGCCTTTGGTTTTGATGCCGGTTTTTTCTGCTGGGGAGCCTGGGCTTTTTTCTTTGGCTCTTCGATTGGTTCCTCTAGCTCATCTTCGCCCATATCCAATTGCTCTTCTAGGCCTTGCGCAAAAATCTGGGTTGCTGATTCATCGTGCTTTTCAAAACGTGGCTCTTTGGCTTCGTGTTTTGGCTTCTGAATTTGCTGGGTCTTTTGCAGGGTCTTTTGGGCTTCCTCACGCTCGCTAAAATCGGCATCCACAATGTTTTCCTCAGGTTTCTTTTGATCCTTTTTTTTGCTTCCGAGCGCCCCTAAAAGCTGGCCGGCAAGCTTTTGCAACTCCTCTTCTGAATGGGCTTTTTGAGGAATGTCAAATGCAACGCCATCCTCATCTTTTCTTGGGATGCAATGGATCATGAAATGCTGTGCTTTCTGGCCGGCAGCCGCCCCATTGGCAACTAACACATTGGCTCCCTGCACTTCAAGCCCGCGCAGAATCGCATTTGAAAGCAATTTGACGACAGAAAAAAGATGCCCAAGCAACTCCTCAGGCAACTGCGGCATTATCGAATAATGCTCCCTTGGCATGACAAGAACGTGGCCAGGATTTGCGGGATTTATGTCAAGGATTCCAAGGCAATCCGAATCCTCATATACTTTTTTAGAAGGGATCTTGCCTGAGATTATCTGGCAGAAGATACACTGTTTTTTTTGGAATTCACGAAGCTCATCAGGCGACATGTTCTTTATCTTTTCCTGAAGGGCCTTCATCTCCTCTTCATTCATGTGTTCTGCCATGGGATCATCTCAGCTCATGTTTATTTAAGTTTATCGCCAGCGTATCTACGCTGGCAAAAAGGGACAAGGCTAGCCCTATTTTTAACCACGAAAGTACTACCCTGAGGACCCTACACTTAAGCATTTTTAGCTGATTACATCGGCGTTTAGCATCTTCTCGCCTATCACTGTTTCCATAGAAGGTGTGGCCTCCCCGGATGTGCTAAAAAATCTGCGGATTTTTGGCATGCCGGAAATGCGCTCATTTCCACCAGGGCGTCCCCCGCAACACACTCTTTTGTAATTTTCGCGAGGCTCGACCTGAGGATGCTAAACGCCTATACTGTTCTTAAGTTTAGGGTCTCCTCAACCTACCCAAAAAATAAATCCCTAACAGAAAAAATCAGCTAACGCACGGTATCTCAAGGATCTCGACCCCATCACCGGGGCATTCCTGCGTTGTGCTGCATTCATCGGTTATTTCCCACCGTAGGCACGTGTAGCTTTTCTTGATGGTCATGAGGCCGCAGTTGCCGATATGCCCATATTGCTCATGGCCTTCTGGACATTCTATATCGAAACTGCAGAATGTTTTTGGATTGTAGCCGCACTTGAGATACATTTGAGGGTAGACACTGGCGCAGCTTCCGCAGTCAACCCTGCAGATCGCGCAGTTCTCCTCTACATTATTGCATACCCGATCACCGCACGATGAAGGTATTACGTGTTGCTTGACCCTGACACGGATCCTGCTCTCTACACTGAATTCGCCATCAAAGACCTCCACTTTAATATCGGAAAATGAAAAGTCATTGTCTTTTATCTTGCATACCAATTGCTCTTTCTTGACGATACTGCATGTCATGGCATTCGTATTGGTCTGCCCGGTTATGCTAAATCCTAATCCTGCCCTGCCAACTTCCTTGTCACTTGCATACCTGGATAGCCTGGCTACGATTAGATGCGTCGTTCCTTCAACTCCAGTTATCTCATACTGGGTGGGCAGTGTGAACGTAGGAGGCGTGTTTTCTCCTGGACCCGGTCCTTCTTCTCCAGGCATCTCAGGGACCACAACTCTCTTTCCATTCTCGATAGTTCGCGATGCGCCGATCGCCTTTATGCTTTGCTTGCACTTATCGGATAAGAAGGTCTTAAGAGCGTAGGATATCTTCTGTTCGGAGTCCAGATTGTCAATTCTCCACATGATGAGCGGGTCTGCCTTGATGTCAACAAATTCGTCATCAAGCTGCGTTGCCAGGAACTGATGCAGATCACTTATGCATTCTTTAGGAATGAATTCATAGATGACGAGATTGCTAAGCTCGGCCTTGTCTTTTGGAATGAGGGTGATCTCGACATTGGTTATGCCCGAGGCCTTGCAGTATTCGTATTTTCTTGAGATTATCATATTCTCCTTGGTCTGGATATAATTTGCGAACGCGGTAAGGGTTTCCCTTGGGCAATTATCGCACATTTGCGTCTTTCCAAACTTATTTGCTTCACGCAGTATCGTTGCGGCGTCCACATCTTTTGGATCGACAGGGATGTAGGTGCATTCTGGCTGGGTGCATGCGGGTATTATAGAGACGGCATTGCTCTTGCCCTCGACAAAGAATCCGATCTTTTCCCCCGTTGGCTGCAAGCATAGGTAGTTAGGATATTCAAGATCTAGATTTCCAGCCCCAATCGATCCCACCACTTTTCCTTTCTTTACAAAGAAAATGTTTTTCTCCGCCCTGCTTTCCACACTGTCTCGAAGCAGTGGAAGGCCCTCTAGGACGCTTGTATCTATTGGATCATTAGGATCGAAAAAATAGATCTTATCGATACCACAAGGCACATCAAGAGTCATCTCCTTGCTTGCTCCGACCTTGACCGTTTTATCAAGGCCCTTAAGCTCAAGATATAGTTTTGTTAGGCTGCCTTCGCAGAGCTTGTCTTGTATCGTGGTAACTGCCTTGAATCCAATAAATATTATAGCGATGATCACGGCAGTTATTATGATGTATTTTATCGCCTCGCCGCCATCGCCTTTTTTGAACATGGACTCTTTTTTGATAAAATGCGTTAATAAGGCTTTTGTTTTTATTGTTGATTCGAAGTTGCCGCTGTCCAGCTCGCGTTTCGATGTGATTTCTAAAGACTGACATACCCCGTAGGGGGCATCCCCCTGTCAGTTCGCTGTTGCTATCTTTAACGCTCGCCCTTAAGGACAGCGGCAACTTCATTTTGTCTTTGATTCGCCCCTCATGACAAGCTTTTTATTATCGACCAATACCTAGATACCATGCCCGATATCAAGCTATTTTTGCAAAAGAGCCTCGAAGAGAACGCCTCTGCCTATTATGACCAGGCAAAGAAGATACGAAAGAAGATCACGGGGGCGCAAACTGCTCTTCAAAACAGCGAAGATCGCCTCGCAGCGCTGCTCAAAAAGAACACCATTTTTGAAAAAGAAGCTCAAAAGAAAGATGACCACAAGGCGCGCAAAAAAGAATGGTTTGAGAAGCTTCGATGGTTTATCAGCTCAGATGGTTTTTTGGTTGTTGGAGGAAGGGATGCCACAACCAATGAGATCATCATAAAAAAGCATCTTGAGCCAACTGATCTGGTGTTTCACACAGACATTGCAGGAAGCCCATTTTTTGTCATCAAGTCGCAGGAAAAGGAAATACCCGAGCAGACGATAAAAGAGACCGCTGAAGCGACCGCTACCTTCTCAAGGGCTTGGAAACTTGGCTTGCAAAGCACCGATGTCTTTTATGTAAAGCCAGAGCAGGTCACCAAGCAAGCAAGGCCAGGAGAATTCTTGGGAAAAGGCGCATTCATGGTATATGGCAAGACCAATTATGTGCAGAATACGATCAATCTTGCGATCGGTACAACAGAAGAAAAAAAGATCATGGCAGGCCCCTTAAGCGCCGTGCAAAAACACTGCAAGCAATTCCTTGTGCTAAAGCAAGGAAGCGAAAAGGCAAGCGACATAGCAAAAAAGATCAGGCATCTTCTTGATAAGGAACTAGAGCTTGATGACATCATAAAGACCCTGCCAGCAGGACAGTTCGCTTTGGTGAAGACGAAATAAAAAGTTACAGTAAACAATAACAGATGTCTAATATTCTTACTCGAACTATTGCGCAGATAAAATACTGATAGAAAATAAAGGGTAGCATCCTCAGGTCGAGCCTTGCAACAATTAGTGCGAGTGTGTTGCGGGGGTCGCCCCCTACGGGGAGGCCACACCTTGTATGCAACAATTGATAGGCGAGAAGATGCTACCTTTTATTTTCCAAAAAGCCCAGCAGTTATAGAAAAAATAATAAGCATTCTGCAAGTATCGTAATAAACCAATGACCTCTCTAACAAAATTACCCATAGTGAACCATCCCGAATTCAAATGCTCGCAGTGCGGGATGTGCTGCACGCATATTCGAGGCATGATGCCAAGGGAAGATAAGGAATTCATAGAGCAGATGGCCTATGGCAAATTACCCTTAGTGCAACTTATTCCTATCGATCAAATGAGTTTTCCCCTCTGGGATTGGGAGGCGCAACGATTCATCAAATGGGCAGAAGAAAGAAACATCGATGCGAGGATAGAGCCTTCAAGAGGAATACTTGATCTGGCAACAAACACCGCGATCATCGTGACATACTATATCGACTCTGATTCCTGTCCTTTTCTTTCAGCAGGGAAGTGCGGATTATATGATACAAAGCGATCGTATGTCTGCAGATTGTTTCCTTTCAATAGGGGCCCTTTCATGAACGTGGGAGATAAAGCAACCAAAGAGAACATGTTTGGAACCTGCGGCGCCATGGAAAAACTCATGCCATTGATTCCCGACAATAAAGAAGAGATGATCGCATTTCTGACCAAAGCATTTCCTGATGGATCTTTTGAAAATGCGGTGCAATTTGACTACATTTCGGAATGGGTCAATAGGAGCATTATCGATCTTATGCGCAAAAAAATGTTACGGCCGGCGATCAACTACCCCTATGATCTTTTTTTGAAGAGGTTCAACGCCGCCCCTAAAATACATTTTAGCGATTATCTTCAAAGAATGGGGCTTATTGAGAGCAAGGAGCTGCTAATTGATCGTTTTGATAGGAATGAAGATGCGAAGAAACTGATTGGAAGCGTCTAATCTATTTTTTTATTGCCACCCCATATGATTTTTATTTTCTAAATGATTCTGCTTTTAGAGAGTGTTTTGGAAAATTCTCCCTTCGGTCGGGTTAGCGCCTTCTTGCATTCAATCAGCGTATCTACGCTGGCAAAAGAGGGCACTCGCTACGCTCGACCCCAAGGACACTGCCTACTATCATTAGGCGAGGCCGTAGCGCAATGAGTCTAGAAGCGGAGGCCTCGCACTAACTATTGCCGCAGGCATAATGAATCCTGTTTTCCTATTATTTACGTCCCCCTTGTTGATTGATTTGTAGGTTTTAATATGCTCGACCTTTGTGGCGCTAACCTTCAATTTTCCAAAACACCATTTTATTTCTCAACATTTAAATATGATCAGCCCATTCCCAAGATATGATATCGACAAGGGAAATGAAGAGCTTAGAGGAGCAATCAGGCATTCCAAGCTCTGTCCTAATGGAACGCGCGGGAAAGGGCGTAGCAAGCACTCTGCTTGAGAAAATGGAGGTCAAGAGCAAAAGTATCCTCATATTGGCATATCATGGAAAGAACGGAGGCGATGGGTTTATCGCGGCCAATCATCTGGCTGAAAGCGCAGAGGTCGATATATTGTTTTTAGGGGATGAAGATAAATTTTCTGAAGAGACAAAGCATGCGTACCTGCGCATCGAAAATGACCCGAGGATCCAGATGCTTTCGATAGAGTCAATTGATTTTTCTGATTATGACACGATAATCGACGCTGTTTTTGGTACAGGAGCCCATGGCGCGATACAAGACCCCATTGCGACGATACTGACCAAGGTGTCCAAGGCAAAGGCTTTCAAGGTTGCGCTTGATGTGCCTTCCGGGATTGACCCAGATACTGGAGAGAAAAGCAATGCATATTTTGATGCCGATCTGATAATCACCATGCATGATATCAAAAAAGGATTGGGCGATTATTCAGATAAAACGATCATTGTTGACATCGGGCTTGGCAAAAGTGAGTAAAATACATTCACAAGCTAAATTTTTAGTAATTCTAGACTGCTCGTTGAGATGAGAAGATTTGCCCCTATTCATAACGCAACGCATCAACTGGTCGTAATCTCGAAGCCTGATACGCCGGAACCGCTCCTGAGAGTGTACCTATTCCAATCGAGATGAGCAGCGCCATGACTACGCTTTTTAATGTAATGATCGTGCTTGCCCCTCCTCTTCCAAAAGGAAGTGCCCCTCCAAGAAGCGCTGGAAGATATCCCGATAGGATGTATCCAAAGAAAATCCCGAGTAGTCCTCCGATCAAGCCAATGAGTGCGGCATTGAGCAGGAAAATGACCAGAATGTCTTTATTGGTAGCGCCAATTGCCTTCATTATGCCAATTTCTTTTGTCTTTTCTAAAACTGATGTGAACATGGTGTTAGCGATGCCAACCGCTCCGACAAGCAGGGCAACTGCTGCAATTGCTGTTAGAAAAGCAGTCATGGAGCTCACGATCTGCGCTCGCTGCTCTGTTGCACTCCTTGTTGCATGGTTTACTAAAGCATCGACCCAGGACTGATAGTCGTTGCTTTCAATGGCAGCCCCTATCTCGTCATGCATCTGATCCTTTGCGACGATATCATCAAATCCATCCTGAGTTATCTTCTGCGCTGCATCACTATCAAGTTCGGATAGCGCATCAACAAACGCAGCATAATCATTTGCATCAATTGCTGCTTTGATGTCCTCATTGTGGAAAAAATGCTTCCCGGGGCCAAATGCCATCGCGGCACCCGCAAATACGGTCGCTCCAGTTAATCCCAAAAGTCCTACTGCAATTGTTTTTTTCATTTCATTCACCTATGTTTTTGTTTTTTCATTTGTTGCCCACTGACCTTTGCAGTGACTAGTTGATATAAAAACAAGAAGAAGGCAAGATGTACACTTTGCGTCCATATCTTTTTTAAACGCATCAGAAATCATATGATAAAATGCTGCCGCCATTCATGCCTAAAGGCCCGCCAATGGAAATTTTGGTGACTGAGCTGATCTTCTTTTTGATAGTCTTTGGATTATGCACGCTCATCTATTTCAAGACAAAAGGAATATATCAGTTATCAAAGCACAAAGGCATCTTTCACTTCCGCAACGTCTTCATTTTTTTTGCCTTGGCATATCTCTTTAGGCTGATATTTGTTATCATAGCTCTTGCCTTGGAATTCATGGATATCGCATTTCCACGCTCCGTTGGGTTTTGGATCCTGCCAGGAGTGAGCTTCTTTAGTACCATGGCCATACTCTCTATGGTCGTCGCTGTCCTTATCAAAAGGCTTGAGCGTATCAAGTGGCTGCCTTATTGGATCGTTGCGATAGGCTTTTTGTCTTCGCTCATCACTTTTGTGACACGCTCGCATCGGGAGCTGCTTTTTGTCCAAACGCTAGTCTTTCTCATTGCGATCATCATCGTGTTCTGGCAGTCAAAAAAAGCGCATTCGCATCATCTGCTCACGCAAAACAATGTGACGTATCTTCTGCTCTTCGTATTCTGGATCCTAAGTGTACTGGCGTTCAATCGCAAATTGATACCGGTGGAATTCAAGATACCGCTCTACATACTCTCCGCCGCAGTGTTCTTCTGGATCTATTGGAGAGTGCAAAAGAGGCTTAACGCAAATGCCAAAACGCGATAGGCTCGAGATCATCTACCACATCCTGAAAGTCATACAGGAGAAAGGCAATTCGATAAAGCCAACACCGCTGCTTAGGTATGCCAATGTCTCCTCGCAAAGTTTTTCTGAATATTACAAAGAGCTCATGCAAAAGGACCTCATAAGAGAAGAGCTTGATAAGAAGGGAAGGAAATACATAACGCTAACCGACAAGGGATTCAAATTCTTGGAAAAATATCGGCTCATCATCGGCTTCATCGAGGAGTTCGATCTTTGAGTACCCAACTTGCCCAATAGCGTTACCGATTATTCTTTTCCTTTAAGTGGCCTCCTCCCCTGCCTAAAGGGACTGGGCTTCTCGAATATAAAAAAAATTCAACATGAGCTGTTCTCCAATGTGCTTAGTTATTGGGTCTAGGCCATTGCGACAAACTATCGCCCAATGAAGCCCTATATTATTTTTTTGATGAGCGATCTGAATGTATGGGAATTACACCCGAAGAGATATTGATAAAAAAATACAAAAACAGGAGATGGGTTTTAGACAACAAACTATATAAAAAACGCAAAGAATACCCATTGGATGCGCTTCATCTCAAAAAAAGATATCATAATCCCACAAAGAAAAAGAGATGCAAAGAAAGGCGATTCTGGAAAAGTGTTGATCGTTGGAGGCTCGCAGGATTATGTGGGAGCCCTTGCACTCGCCGGATTGGCTGCATTTCGAGCAGGCTGTGATTGGGTAACCATTGCCGCTCCAGAGAAGGTTGCATGGGCAATAAATGGGCTGACTCCAGATTTGGTCACCATAAAACTGCCCGGGAACCATTTATCCAAAAATCATGCTTCTAAAATTATCGAATTATCAAAAAAACATACTGCGCTCTTGATCGGTAATGGGGCTGGCCTCAGCGATTTTACCATCCAATGCATTAAAACAATAAATAGGGAAATAAAAATGAACAAGGTCATCGATGCCGATGGGATCAAGGCAATGTCTTTAGAGGAACTTGAAAATTCCATCATAACGCCTCATGCCAAGGAACTTGAGATCATTCTAGGCAACTCATTTCTTTCCAATAAAAAAATACGATCGATACATACGCAAAAATCCATTGAAAAAAAAGCATTGCTGATAAAAAAGACAATCGAAGAGGCAGGAATTACTCACGACAATGGCAAGTCGTTTTTCGAAAATAATAATGTCATTGTCCTTAAGGGCCCAATTGACGCAATAATTACTAAAAATAACATTTTATACGATAAGCAGGGAGATCCCGGGCTTGCGAAAGCGGGAACAGGAGATGTCCTGGCAGGCTTATGCGCAGGTTTTCTGGCGCAGGGGCTTTCTTTGGAGCAAAGCGCGATCAACGCGACCTATTTCACTGGTCTTGCAGGAGAAATACTGCATAAAAAAAAGAAAGGCTTCACCTACCTTGCATCTGATCTGGTAGATGAAATGCGAAACATAAGGCACTTTAGAGCTTAGTTCGGTGCGGGAACAATCCTGGTTCGTATCGGAAGCCCTCTTTTTCCAAAGTGATCATAGAGCGCTCCTACAAATCCTTGATGCAGGCCTTGGTCGTTTATTCCCTGAATAACCCTGCCCAACTGGGTGCCAAATACTTCATCGCGCGCACCTTTGTCAAGATCTTCTATTCCTTTGGGATCAAATCCATATGCGCTGGCTTTTTGCAATATCTTTTCATCTGACCATTGAGGCTGTGCATAGCGAATCTTTTCTGGTTCTTGATATGCAAAACTCATGTAGCGTGCGCGAAGTTCAGAGGAGAGGATGCCTCTTGCGATTCCCCTCAAATGAGTCTCGAGCGTACCCTTATAGTTGCCAGCCAAGGTGATGAAGCCTTGAGCGGGCTTATAAAAAGTACCTTCGATATCATCTATGCTTATTTTGCCAGCTCCCAAGGCTATTCTGCTCTGATGGTCGTATGCCATTATTGCATGTGCTACGAGGCCTGCGAGCTTATTTTCCGCTACCTCATCGATATGCTTTATCGATTCCTTTGCCGTCCAGAGGTATTGAGCAGGCCCAAAGTATTTCTTGAGCTTGTCTTCTTTGGAGAGCTTTTTGAAATACCCTTGGTCTATTCTTGCCTGCGCATCCTTTAGGATGGCATCGATTGTTTCATTTGATGGTGTGTCTTTCGCAAGATCCCTGATGATATCAGTTCCCCTCCCCATGCGCTTCCAAAATCCCCGGGAATATTGGTTGAGGTAATTGTTGTATCCTTCCAATATACCCGAGGCGCTCGCGTAGTTTTGTTCTTGTTGTGCCATTTTCTTGTTCCTCCTTCACTTTTTTTCTTGGTACTCTCTTCGCTTCTGAAAGCAGTACAATGACAGAGCTCACGCTAGCTCGCTTCACTTCTTTTTTCAATCAATGAAAATTGATTTCTTGGCTATGACTTCGAATTAGGTTATTTTGTGATGGGAAAATCAGAACTGTAGCGCTTTTCTCAAAGACAGATAGGCACTATAGAAACGATGATCACTTAGCACATGCTGCTAAATGAAAACAGAATAGAATCAGAGCTAGCGACATCGGCACGTTGTTTTTGCTTTTGGTTTTTGTGTTTCATGTCTCTGAACTTTGAAATGTTTATTTCTAAGGCATGGAATATCATTGAAGTAAATAAATGTTGCCTATTTAGTCTATAAGTAGTATATATATGTTTTAACGTATCCTGGGTGTTTAATTGTTGTTTCTAAATCATAGTGCAATGGAACAAGACAAATACCGCAGCATAAGATTATTAAAAATAGCAAAAATTTCAAAGATCGGTAAGGGCCTGTTTTTTCGTAACCTATTTATTGTGTCAAAAACCACCAGTGGCATGATACGGTAGTTCCACAAGCGAGTGGTTTTTGAGCACACTCGGAATTCCACTCAATGTTTACTCACGCTAAACCACCATTCATAGAAATGGTGGAATTCCGATGTTTAAAATTATCTCTACACTATGAGATATGTGCTGACTATTCTTGCCTTGCTAACACTCATTGGCTGCGCAGCTACTATTGATGTTACCAAACAAATTCCTCCTCAAGAGAACAAAACTATGCCCTTTGGAGAGGAACCAGAAGAGAAAAAAGAGAATGATCTTGGTATTTCATTACCTCCTGGATTTTCAATTGAGGTGTATGCATCCGTTGCGGGTGCAAGATCACTTGCGCGAGGAGCTCAGGGGACGATCTTCGTTGGAACCAGAGGAGACAAAGTATATGCGGTTATCGACTCAAATCAAGATAATACCGCTGATGAAGTGAAAGTGATCGCCAAGAATTTAAAGCAGCCCAATGGCGTTGCATTTCGTGATGGCGATCTGTATGTCGCTGAAATAAATCGGATCCTGCGTTTTGATGAAATAGAAAGTAGTCTCGATGAACCTTCCTTTGAGATTATATCCGATGAATTTCCCAAAGACACACATCATGGATGGAAATTCGTCGCCTTTGGTCCCGATGGAAAACTATATGTTCCTCTTGGCGCGCCCTGCAATGTGTGCGATGAAGCGGGATATGGCGCTATCTATCGGTTAAATCCTGATGGATCTGGAAAGGAATTATTTGTGTCTGGCGTTCGAAATACTGTTGGTTTTGATTGGCACCCATTAACACATGAATTGTATTTTACTGATAATGGAAGGGATTGGCTAGGAAATGATGCGCCGCATGATGAATTGAACAAGGCAGCGGATCAAGGGATGCATTTTGGATTTCCTTTCTGCCATTCGACCAATACACTTGACCCTGAGTTTGGAAGAGACAAGGATTGTCAAGATTATGAAAAACCGATCCTTGAACTAGGACCGCATGTTGCAGCCTTGGGGATGCGATTTTATACTGGCTCTATGTTTCCAGAAGAGTATAGAAACCAAATTTTCATAGCAGAGCATGGCTCATGGAATCGCGATGATAAGATCGGATATAGGATTACTTTAGCAAGAGAAACTGATGGGTTAAAATATGAAACATTTGCATCTGGTTGGCTGCAAGGCAATAAGGTTAAGGGCAGACCCGTCGATATATTAATTATGCCTGATGGCTCGATGCTTGTGTCAGATGATCACGCGGGGAAAATCTATAGGATTTGGTATGGGTAACCTAGTTACTTGATTGCATAGCCAGCCAGTGCCTCTCCAGTGTCGTCAGGTTCTACTTTGATAGATTTAAAACCTGATTTACTCAAGGCATCTTTGATTTCCTCTTTAGTATATGATGCCATAAATGACATGGTCAACGCGAGATCAAGCTGGGCATGGGTATTACCCCTCTCTTTTACTGGCCTAACGAATCGATTCACAAATACATCCTCCCCTAGCTGGTTGCGGGTCCTATACAATAACGCCAACGCTGGTTTCTTTAGGATCTCTTCAGGGTTCAAATCAGAAAAGAAAAACGCCCCCTTCTCATCTAATGATTGATATATTTGTTGTACTGCCCCTTCTAAATTATCGAAATTATGGAGGGCAAGATTAGCGGTGATAAGACCTGCTTTTTTTGGAAGAATAGTGGATAGCTCATAGATATCTCCTCTCTGATAGCCTAAGTTTTTGACTTTTCGATACTCTCTTCTTGCAACCTTAAGCGCATCTTTGCTTATGTCTATTCCAAGCACCTCGTTTTTTGGATATACCTTCGCAAGAGCTCCTGAGAATTCCCCTGTTCCGCATGCTATGTCTACAATGAGTTTGTCTTCAGTTAACGTGCTTTCCAGATCGGGGATATGGCCTGGCTTTGAGGCAAATAGGTCTCTTGCCATCTGCTCATTGCCTTGCCTCAGAAATGCCCTATCGTGATAGAGTAATGCCTCATCTAGGTTGACTGAGCGCGGTTCTGGTTTTCGAAAGTACCCCTGAAGTCTTAGCATGGGTGACCCAACGCGATTTAGTTATATAAATGTTTCTATTTTTATCACTTTAAAGTGGTTATTGTATATTTTGTTATGGTTTATATACTTTAAAAACTCATCCTTTTCAGAAACTTTTATATACTAGTGTAGAGAATAGTACACCAGTTATTTATAAACGAAAGCGAGAAAGAAAGCGAAAAAATGGTCAAAATCCAGCAACTACCCTCGGGACAGCTCATTCTTACCATACCTAAAATTCTGGCGGCATATGAAGGCCTTGGAAAAGGCACTGAAGTCGAATTCAAGAAGCATGAAGAGGGTTTCATCCTCATGACCAAGAAGGTGAAAGATGAACCTTAACGATCTTGCGCAGCTTATGGGAAAATCGAGGCAGGAAGTGGAACGCATGTTAAAATCAACTGATGTCATCGAACTCAAACTAACAGAAAGGAAACCTTGCGAAGAAAAAGAAAATTTTCGCATTCAGGCCTTGTAGGGCATCGACCCAGTATTTGAAAATCTGCATACATCATTAAATATCCCGGCTTAGGGCAAGTTGTGTTTCGATTTTTTTGAAAAAAATCATTGATGGCTATCTGTCAACTATTGGGTGCATGGTGATGAGTGCCACTGGTGCCATGTCATGTCAAGAACCACCAGTGAAACACTGGCGACATGATACATTGACTCCACTGCAAGTGGTTCATCGAAAATTTGAGAATTTTCGGGGT